>JAHWKY010000013.1 GCA_019347575.1 Actinomycetota bacterium
TTGGTGGCCGGCCCCGACTTCTTGGACGACGTGCGCTTGCGCTTCTTGGGCTCGTCCTTCCCGGTCTCCTGGACGAGCCCCGCCTTGCGCAGCCGCCGCAGGCAGGGGTAGAGAGAGCCGAAGGAGACGGTCCAGAGGGGCCCCAGGGTGACCCCGAGGCGCTTGCGGATCTCGTACCCGTGCATCGGCCCCTCCTTGAGGAGGCCGAGGATCGCGATCTCGAGTGATGAGGACGAAGCCATCCGGGCGTTCTTCCCTGTGTCGATTCCCTGTGTGCCGATACGTCGGTTAGATATATCGAACCGATATATCGAGATACCCTCCGCATCATACCCGCGTCAAGCTCGGTGGGTGGCCCTTCTCGGCCCGGACGGTTTCGTAGGGTGGGGCCTGCGGGGCCGGGCCCTTGCCCGCGCCGGAAGCGACCGGGGAGAATGGCCGGACGATGCACGGGACCGTCGACTACGGACTCGCCAGGCGCGCGGTGCTGCAGCGCTTCCGCGCCGGCCGCCTCTCCCGCTCCCTCCGGCTGGCCGGACTCATCGCCACCGTCGCCGAGCGCGGGCTCGACGGGACCGTCGTCTTCGCCGGCTACCGCGAGGACGCACCGCGCGTTGCGGGCGCGTTCGACGTGTTCGTGCTTCCGTCGATCCACGAGGGGCTCCCCATCGCGTTGCTCGAGGGAATGGTGTGGGGGACGCCCGCGGTCGTGACCCGCGTCGGGGGGAACGCCGAGGTCGTGGACGACGGTGTCACCACAACCGGCATCGCCCACCTGTCCCAAGGACGGTGGTCGTGGAAGTCCGCCGACATCCCTCCCGTCGACCTCAACACCGCCACCTTGGAAGTGCTGGACACGCTACCGGGGGTTGGTCCCGTCACCGGTCAGGCCATTCTCGACTGGCGGGCCGAGCACGGTGTGTTCAGCAGCGTCGACGAGCTGCTCGAGGTGGACCCCGACAAGGTCGCCTCGGCCGCGCTCGCGGAGCACGGGTCCACCGCCCCCGACGCGGTCAAGCAGCTGCGTGAGGTGCTCGAGGAGACCCGCGCGTGGGCCGACGAGAACGGGATGCCGCACGGTCGCGGCATCCTGGCTCGGACCGCGGTGGTCCTCGAGGGCATCACCGATGAGGTGCCGACCGCGACGCCGCCAGACGACGAGCGGTCGGCGGAGCAGGTCGAGAGCGCCCCGGAGTAGCGTCACCGAAGTGCTAGTTGCGCACAGGCCTCCTAAACGAGCCCGCACGCCTGGACGGGGAAACCCGGCCGCTTCAGAGCGAGACGATGTTGAGGTTCGTGACGCGGTCCTCGTCACCCTCGTCCTCGACCTCGAAGCGGACCCGCTGGCCGACGCGCAGCTCGAGCAGGCCCGAGGCCGCGAACGCCTCCTGGTCGACCGACAGCTCACGGAGCTGATCGTCGAGCAGCGTCGCGGTCTGCGTCTCGTGGTCGAAGCTTCGCACGGTGCCCTGCGGCATCGGGGCGCGTCCTCCGAACGGGTCGGCCGATCGTACCCGGGCCCCGTACTAGGCTCGCGCCAACGCGGAGGTGGACCGTGGCCGAGGACCCGGAGCGCGACGAGCAGCAGGAGGAGACCGCGCCACGTGAGGGCGGCGTGCAGGAGGTCGCGCCCGGGACACCGCTCACCCAGCAGGTGGGCCGCGCCGTCATGGTGGTGTCCGCCATCCTCTTCGTCATCTTCGCGCTCGCGAACTTCCAGTACGTCGACTTCTCCTGGATCTTCGGCGAGACCGAGGTCGTCAAGCAGGGCGGCGAGCGGGTCTCGGGCGGGATCCCGCTGATCGTGCTGCTCGTGATCGCCTTCGGGCTCGGGATCCTGGTCGGAACCTTCGGGGCGTGGCGCCGGGGGCGCCGGGGCAGCCGCGGGAAACGTCGCGACGAACGCGAGCGCGGCTAACGCTGGCCAAGCAGCTTGGGGCCGCGCCCGCTGGCGATCCGATACTGACGCGCGGCCTGCCGAGGAGGACCCTGCGAACGGCTGGTATCGATCTCGCGGTCGCAGCGAAGAACACGGGCGTGGCGATCCTGACGCGGCACGCAGCCGGCGTCCACGTCGACCAACTGTCGACGGGCGCCCAGGATCACAAGTCAGGAGAACGGGCCCACGTGCTCAAGTCCGAGATCTCCGATGCTCTTGATCAGGAGTTCCATCTTGCGCCGCACGGCGATCCAGCCGACGATCACCAGTTGGACGCGCTCATCGCCGCTCTCGTGGCAGGTCTAGCGCGACAAGGGAGAACCGCTCCCATCCCTGACGAGTGGCTGGAGGACGCGGTGCGGGAGGGTTGGATCCACGTCCCGATCGGTGTGGTCAGCGACGGGTAGCCCTCTCAGTGTGGGCTCAGCGCAAGACGCCACAGAGGCCGAAGATGCCAGGGCACCTCAGGGCAGTTCGCGCGTTCGAGCGTGACACGTGGCTGGGCTTGCGCCCGCATCATCCGCGTGGGCGTGGCGGACACCCGGATCGAGGCGGGGGCGGCCCCTTGCGGCGCTCCATCGACTATCCGTGGCCTGGATGACGTACGGCGTCGTTGTGGGACGATGCCGCGCTAGCGCAGAAGCCGGCCGATGACGCGAACGCGCATGGATGCGTGTTTCCGTCGGGCTGACGTGCCCTGGTCGCGATGGCGGTGACGCGAACGCGCGCGGATGCGTGTTCCCGTCGGGCTTGACGTGACCGGTCGAGCCCCGCGGTGCCGTGCAGCAGCGTGGACTGCCTGACAGGCGCGTTCTCCGAAGACGGCGGCGACCGGCCCGACGAGCACGACGCCGTCCCGCCCATCTCAGCCGCCGACGCGCGCGGCGACGGCGCGGCGGACACGGTCGGCGAGCAGGGTCCCCATCCCGAGCGCGTCGAGCAGCTGGGTGGGATCGTCGAGGTCGTCCACGGTGGTGTGCATCGCGACCGCGCCCTTCTGCAGCAGGTACAGGCGGTGTGCGAGCCGGATCGCGAACGTCACGTTCTGCTCCACCAGCAGCACCGCGGTCCCCGCATCGTTCACCTGACGCAGCACCTCGGTCAGGTCCGCCACCGCGGTCGGTGCGAGTCCCTGCGACGGCTCGTCCACGATCAACAGCTTCGGATCGCTCATCAGCGCCCGCCCCGCGGCGAGCATCGCCCGCTCGCCGCCGGACATCGTCCCGGCGCGCTGGTCCATCCGTTCCTGCAACCTCGGGAACACGTCGAGGACGCGGTCGAGGTTGGCCGCGTAGCGGTCCTTGTCCGCGACGGTCGCCCCGCCGAGACGGAGGTTCTGCTCGACCGTGAGGTTGGGGAACACACGGCTGCCCTGGGGCACGTGGGCGAGCCCGGCTCGGACCCGGTCCTCGGGCTGCAGGTGGCTGATGTCGTCGCCGTCGAGGAACACCGATCCGCGCCAGATCTCCACGAGCCCCGAGACGCAGTTCAGCGTCACGGACTTGCCCGCCCCGTTGAGTCCGAGGATGGCGACGAACTCCCCGTGATCGACGTCGAACTCGACCCCGTGCAGGACGGGATGCGATCCGAACCCCGTGTACAGGTCGCGTACCTCCAGCAGAGCCATCACGCCACCTCCGTCGTCTCGGCTGCGGCTTCCTCGCCGAGGTAGGCCCCGACCACGGCCGGCGAGGCGAGGACCCGCTCGGTCGGGCCCCAGGTCAGCGTGCGGCCCTGGTGCAGCACGTAGGTCGCGTCGCAGACGTCCTGCACGATGGGCAGGTGGTGCTCGATGAGCAGCACGGTGCGCCCGAGGGTGTCGCGGATCGCGGCGAGCCGTTCCGCCAGGGACTCCGCGGCGGCAGGTGCCATCCCCGCCGACGGCTCGTCGAGCAGCAGCAGTTCGGGGCCGGTGACGAGGGCGCATCCCAACTCGACGATGCGCTTCTGGCCGTGTGACAGGTCTGCCACGCGTTTGTGGGCGACGTCGCCGAAGCCGAGCGCCTCGACCGCCTCGTCGGCGCGCTCGCGCATCTGCACCTCGATGGCCTTCACGTGCCCGCCACCCACGATGGCGTCGAGGTCGCCGTACGTGGCCAGTGGCTGCTGGGCGAGCAGGAAGTTGTCGAGCACAGTCTGGTCCTGCACCAGTCCCAGCAGCTGGAAGGTGCGGCCGATGCCCAACCGCGTCCGCGTGTGCGGGGCGAGGTAGGTGATGTCGCGACCGCGGAACCAGATGTGGCCGGCGTCGGGCTCGAGGAAGCCCGAGATGATGTTGAACAGCGTCGACTTGCCCGCGCCGTTGGGACCTATCAGGCCGGTGACCGTCCCGGCCCTGACATCGAGATCCACCCCCTGCAGCACGTGCAGTCCACCGAAGGACCGTTCGACGTCGCGGACCGAGAGCAGCACCTCGCCGGGGGGTGTCGCGCCCCGGCCGTGCAGGGCGATGTCGGGCACCTTCGGGACCGATGCGCCAGCGACCGTGGCGACATCGATCGCGGCGTCCTCCTCCGCCGACTCGCCGGCGAGACGTCGCCGCAGCTCGCGTTCAGCCTTCTCCTCGCGGGCCTGACGCAGACCCTGGATGATCCCCCCGGGGTTGCGTGCCACCGTGAATATCAGCAGCACCGACCCGAGGATGGGCGCCCACGCCTCCAACCGCAGCGATGCCAGCGACGACGGCAGGATGCGGGTGAGTATCACGAAGAGGATGGCGGCCACGACCGCGCCGACCCGCGAGCCCAGCCCGCCGACCACGACGATGATGACGAACAGCAAGGAGAGATCGAAGCTGAACTCGGTGGACTGGAAGCTGCCGATGGCGCCCGCGAACACAGCGCCGCCCATGCCGGCGAAGGCGCCCGACAGGACGAAGGCGATCAGCTTCGTGCGGGTCACGTCGACGCCGTAGCTGGCTGCGACCTCCTCGTCCTCCTTGACGGCGTGGAACGCGCGGCCGAGACGCGAACCGGCGATCTGGCGGTCGAGGATCCAGACGAGGGCCAGCACGAGCCCGGCGTAGACGTAGTAGTCGGCGTGCTCGGCCAGCCACGGGTGCCGCTCGTGCACCGCTCCGGATGCTGCGCCGGTGAGCCACGGCTGCTGGAACACGAACCCCTGGATGCCCACGCCCGCCGCGAGCGTGGCGATGGCGAGGAGCAGTCCGCGGAGGCGCACCGCCGGGAGACCGACGACGAACGTGACCAGGGCGCCGATGGCGGCGGCGAAGAGCAGGTCGAGCGGCTGTGGCAGGTCCCATCGCCCCGTGACCGTCGCCGCGGAATACGCCCCGACGCCCAGGAACGCCGCGTGGCCGAGCGAGATCTGACCCGAGTAGCCCATCAACAGGTTGAGGCTCAGAGCCACCGTGGCGAAGGCGAGTCCGATGGCGAGGTTCAGGGCGCGTGCCGTCGGCATCAGATCGGGTGCGACCCGCGCGAGGATAGGCACGATCGCGATGAGGAGCACGACGATCGCCGCGCGGATGATGGGATCACCGCCACGGGAGGGCGAACTCGCCGCCTGGGTCGAGGCACGGTCGTCGAACGGCAACTCGAGGACCTCGGTGTCGTTGCTCACGCCGCTGCCTCCTTCCCCATCATGCCTCGGGGCCGCAGCACCAGGACCGCGAGCACGAGCAGCATGAGCACGAACTCCGCGAGGCCGGGCGGTGTGCGATCGACGAAGGGGAGCGTGTCGGCCTGCCGGATCGCGGCTTCGATCAAGCCGACGCTCACGCCGCCGATCACGGCGCCGGGCAGGCTGGTCAGTCCACCGAGCAAGGCCGCGGCGAGGCCGCGGACGAACCACGTCGTCATCGTGAACGGCTGGAACTGGGGGATGGCGCTGATGGTGAGGATCCCCGCCAGCGCCCCGAGTGCGAAGGCCGACGTCCACGTGAACGCGCTGATGCGTGACAGGCGCACACCCATCAGCCGCAGCGTCGAGGGATCCTCCGCGGCAGCGAGCATGCCCAGACCCAGCGTCGTGCGGCGGAGCAACAGCCACAGGGCGATGGCCAACATCGCGGCCGCGGCCAGGGCGAGCACCTGGACCGCGCTGATGACGACGCCGGCCACCGTGATGCTGCCGTCGACGAGGTCGGGCGGGAAGCGTGGACTCACCCGCCAGAACACGATGGGGAGGAACCCCATGATGGACATCAACCCCAGCGTGGCGACCGTCAGCGACAAGCGCGGCCCGTCGAGCATCGGGCGCACGACGAAGCGTTCGAACACCAGTCCGACCACGATCAGGGCGGCGATCCCGAACACCGCGGTCGCCCATCCCGGTAGCCCCGTCGTATCGTGCAGCCACCACGACAGGTACATCGCGAAGGTGCCGGCCTCGGCCTGAGCGAAGTTGAGCACCCGCGTCGTCTGGTACACGAGCACCAGGCCGATCGCGAGGAGCGCGTAGATGGCGCCGCTGGACAGACCCAGCACGACGATCTCCCCGAGCGTGCGCACGCTGCTCCTCCTTCGACCTCGGCCCGAAGGCTTGACACCTGACAGGTGATTCAGGTTACATCTTTACCGGAGAGGGCCCGCCGGGTCAAGGACACACCAGGGGAGGCCACCATGGCCGCGCAGCGCTACGAGCGACTGCTCGCGATCGTCACCTCGTTCCTGCTGATCGTCGGCGTCGCCGCGGTCGCCGAGGGCGAGATCGGCGCGCGTGACTTCACACCCGAGATCGACGACGTCGCCGCGCCCGCGACCGAGGGGCCTGCCGACGTCGGCAGCGAGGGCCCGGTCGACACGCCGTCCGAAGCCGCGAGCCCGAGCCCCGCACCCGCTGGCGTGTCCTCGCCCGGTCCCACCACGAGGAGGTCGCCCGCCACCACCAGCGGCCCCGACCCCCAGCCCACGACCGCCACGGCCGGTGAGCAGCCGACGACGCAGCCGTCGAGCCAGCCCACGCCGACGCCCACCACGCAACCACCGCCACCGCCGCCGAGCCCCACCCCTCAGTGGCCGTCCTCGGGTCTCTACAGCGCCGACGAGGCACGGATCGGCATCACCGACACGACGCTCCGGCTCTGCATGCACGCGGCGTTCCTCCTCGGGCCGGTGTTCGACAACCGCCCCGAGGACGAGGACGTGTACTGGCGCTGGCTGAACGACCAGGGCGGCGTGCACGGCCGCCAGGTCGAGATCACCTTCACCGACGACCAGTACACGGCCGCCGGAGCGGCGCAGGCGGCGGCGGAGTGCGACGACCGCGATCCGTTCCTCATGCTCGGCGGCGTCGGCTTCGATCAGACGCCGACCGTGCGCAACTACGCCGAGACGCACGGCATCCCTTACGTGCACACGATGGCGGTGGAGGCCGACCCGGCGAAGCTCGACCACAGCCACACCGGCTCGCCGACGATCGAGCAGGTGGGCCGCTTCGTCGCGCAGCGGGTCGCAGCCAAGCACCCCAACAAGCGCATCGGCGTGATCTGGGTCAACTCCGAGAACTGGAAGGCTGGCCGCGACTCGTTCCTCGACGAGCTGGAGCGACTCGGCAAGGCCGACAACGTCACCTACGACCAGGACATCCCGAACAACAACGAGCAGTTCACGCCCTACATCATCGACATGCGCGACAAGGTCGACGTGCTGTACTTCCACGCCAACGCGCTCGCCATGGCGCGCTTCTTCAACGAGGCCGACCAGCAGGGCTTCTACCCGCACGTGATCGGCGAGGACGGCTTCAACCTCGTGACCGACACCGCGGGTCAGGCGATGCGCGAGTTCCCCTCGGCCGAGGTGGTCTGGATCACGCCCGCGTACGACCCCTCCGACACCTCCACGCCGTACTACGACGAGGTCCAGCGGATGCAGCAGGCGTACGCTCAGTACCGGCCCCGCAAGACACCCAACGATGTCGACTGGATGTTCTGGCTCGCGTTCAAGCAGATCCACCGGATGCTCGAGGACTGCGGGCGCCAGTGCGACCGCAACATCCTCACCGGCATGATCCAGAGCGGCTACTCGGCCACCGTCGATCCGATGTGCAACGTCGACTTCAGCCGTGGAGGCGGGCACTTCGGCGGCCACCTCGTCAACCTCTACAGCTCGGTGCCGAAGGGCGACACGTCCGTCTGGAAGCAGTCCGCGACCTGCGTCAGCAGGTTCTGAGGTGCACCGCGTCCGGATCGCAGCGGTGACGGCCGCGGCTGCCGTCGGGCTGCTCGTCCCTGGCGTGACGCACGCCGACCACGTCCCGGGGCACGGAGCGCCCAACCAGGGGCCCGCACCGAACGAGTTCGCGGACGACTTCGAGCCGCCCCTCGACGCCGAACAGGGCTACCCCATCGGCGGCTTCGGAGGCCTCGACCGTGGCGCTCCGACCGAGCGCCTACCGGTGATCCTCGTCCACGGCAACACCGAGACTCACGACTTCTGGCAGCGGTCCGAGAGCCCACCCACGATCGTCAACGTGCGCCAGCGCCTGCTGGATGCGGGCTACTCCGAGCAGGACGTCTGGGCGCTCAGCTACGACGGCGCCGCGGGCTGCTCCACGACCGGTTGCGGGACCGCGAACGACGTCAACGTCCCCGACCTCGCGGCCTTCCTCGACGCGGTGCTCGACTACACCGGGGCTCCTGGGTTCGACATCGTGGCCCACTCGCTCGGGGTGACCGTGACGCGCAAGACGCTGCAACAGCGCCCCGACCTGTTCGCGAAGGCCGACGACCTCGTGCTCATCGCGGGCGCCAACCACGGCACGAGCGTGTGCCGCGGCATCGAGGACACGTGGTGGGGGTGCGACGAGATCGCGCCCGGCACCGCGTGGCTCGACGAGCTCAACGGTGACGACGAGACCCCCGACGGACCGACGTACACGACCATCTACGACGGCAGTGGCGTCGCCGACCAGTTCTACGTCAACGGCGGAGCGTTCGACGACAGCCAGAGCCCACGCCTCGAAGGTGCCGAGAACATCCAGCTCCCCGGCACCGCCCACAACACGCTCGCACGGGGAGAGGAACCGTTCGGCATCTACCTGCCGATCCTCCAGAGCGACGAGCTGGAGCCGACGCGGCGTGGTGGCCCGCCACCGCACGCTGGGCCGCCGCCGCGCGTCGAGCCCCCGCCGCGGGCCGGACCGTCCGACGCGACGCCTTCCGCCGCGGACCTTCCCACGACCGGGGCGGGGCTCACGACCGCAACCATCGCGCTGCCGCTGGTGGCGATCAGGAGGCGTCGCCGTGGGTGATGTGCACTTCGTCGACAACGAGGGGGTGCGCATCGCCTACGAGGTCGACGGAGCCTCCGGCCCCTGGCTCGTGCTCCAGCACGGCCTCGGCTACGACCGGCGGGACTGGGGCGTGATCCTCGAGCCGCTCATGGCCGCCTGTCGCGTGGTGCGTCTCGACACGCGCGGCATGGGCGACAGTGACGCGCCCACGATGCCGTGGACCGTCGGTGACATGGCGGACGACCTGCGTGCGGTCCTCGACGACGCGGACATCGACCGCGCGACCATCGTCGGGACCAGCCTCGGTGGTGCCGTGGTGCAGGAGTTCGCGTGCCGCCACCCCGAACGCGTCGAGCGGCTGATCCTCACGGCGCCGCTGATCGCCGATCGAGCGCTGTACCCCGAGTCCGCGGTGTCGCGGACCACGGACCATGCGCTGGTCGACGGCCGCGCCGGGCTCTGTGCGCTCCTCGCCGGTGCCGACCCCGCCGAGGTCATCGATCCCGACCAGGTGCGTCGCAACGTCGCCGCCGCGCTGTCACCGGCCACCGTGCGCGAGCGCCCCGAACTCGTCGACCGGATCGTCGCGCACCGCGCTGCCAAGCCGTTCACCCCAGCCGGATGGATGGGTCAGGACTTCGCGGGCAGCGGGTACCGCTACACCGCGCAGTTGCACGACTTCGACGTCCCGATCCTCGTGATCCAGGGCACCGACGACCGCGTCGTCAACCCGGCGGTGGCGGACGTGCTCGAGGAGCGGTGGCCCGACGCCCACGTCGTTCGTCTCGACGGGCGCGGTCACCTGCCGCACTGGGAGGACCCTGACCGGATGGCGTCGTTGCTGACGACCTGGGCGGTGTCGGGGGAGGTCGCGTCGTGACTGACCGACTCACCCCCCAGGCCGGCAACGCCGGCCCCTCCCCCCTCCAGGGGGGAGGCGCGACTGACCGACTCACCGCCCAGGCCGGCAACGCCGGCCCCTCCCCCCTCCAGGGGGGAGGCATGGCTGAACTCCACACCGTCGGACGCATGCTCCGTCACCGCGCACGCACGACCCCGGCGCGCACCGCGATCGACTTCGACGGTGTCGCCACGACCTACCGCGAACTCGACGAGCGCTCCGAGCGGCTCGCAGCCGGGCTGCTCGACCGGGGCTTGACCCGCGGGGACCGCGTCGCGACGCTGACGACCAACAGCCCCGAGCACGTCGTGGTGTTCTGGGCCTGCGCCAAGGCGGGGCTGATCCTGCTCCCGCTCAACTGGCGGCTGACCGCTCCCGAGCTTGCGTACCAGCTCGACGACGCCGAGCCGCAGCTGCTCCTGGTCCAGCCTCGGCACGAGGAGCTGGCCGCGCAGGCGCTCGCTGGGGAGAGGGCCGATCCGCGCGTGCTCGAGCTCTCGGCCAGCGGACTGGAGCGGCTCGCGGTCACCGGTGATGTGCTCGGGGCGGAGGTCGCCGACGACGACGGGCTGCTGCTGATCTACACGTCCGGCACGACCGGCAAGCCCAAGGGCGCGCTGCTCACCCACGCGAACACGTTCTGGACCAACCTCAGCCTCGACCTGACCGCCCCGCTGCGCTACGACGACGTCGTGCTCCAGATCCTCCCGCAGTTCCACGTCGGAGGGTGGAACGTCCAGGCGGTCCAGGCGTGGTGGAAGGGTGCGACGGTCGTGCTCGAGGAGGGCTTCGACGCCGCGCGCGTCCTCGACCTGATCGGCCGTGAGCGCATCACCGCGATGATGGGCGTCCCCGCGAACTACCTCTTCCTCGCCGAGCATCCAGCGTTCGCTGATGCCGACCTGACGTCGCTGCGTCTGGCGATCGTGGGTGGTGCCCCGATGCCGGAGGCGCTCCTGCGAACCTGGCAGGAACGCGGCGTCGCCATCGCGCAGGGCTACGGACTGACCGAAGCGGCACCCAACGTCCTGTGCCTGCCACCGGAGGACGCGACGAGCCGGATCGGGTTCGCAGGCAAGCCCTACCTGCACGTCGAGGTGGCGTTGCGCGACGTCGCGACGGGACGGCTGCTCCTCGGTCCCGGGGAGGGCGAGGTCCTGGTCCGTGGACCTAACGTCTTCGCGGGGTACTGGCGCGACGCGGAGGCGACGGGTGCCGCCCTCGTCGATGGCTGGCTCGTCACCGGCGACATCGCGCAACGCGACGCGGAGGGCTTCTACCGCATCTGCGACCGTACGAAGGACATGCTGATCTCGGGCGGCGAGAACGTCTACCCCGCGGAGGTCGAGTCGGTCCTGCACGAGCACGACGCCGTCGTCGAGGCGGCGGTCATCGGCGTGCCCGACGACCGGTGGGGCGAGGTCGGGCTCGCCGTCGTGGTCCTGCGTCGCGATGTCACTGAGGACGAGCTGCTCAGCCACTGTCGGGAACGGCTGGCGGCGTACAAGGTCCCCAAGCACGTACGCGTCGTCGACGCGCTCCCGCGGTCCTCGATGGACAAGGTGCGCAAGGACGAGCTGCGTGAGCGCTACGCCCCGGAGGTTGCGACGTGACTGCACTCGTGACCGGTGCCGCCGGCTTCCTCGGTCGCGCCCTCGTCCGCCGGCTGCGCGAGGACGACCGTCAGGTCGTGGCGTTCGACGTCGCTACTGGCGTGCACGAGCTGGCGGAGATCGGAGCGACCACGGAGCAGGGCGACCTCGGCCGCTGGAACGATCTGCTGGACGTCGTGACCGCCTACGGCCCCGAGGTGGTCTTCCACTGCGGGGCGCTGCTGTCCGCAGCCGCCGAGGCGGATCCCACCGCCGCGTACGAGGCCAACGCGACCGGCACCCACAACCTGCTCGAGATCGCGAGGACCGTCGGCATCGATCGCATCGTGTTCACCTCCACGATGGCCACGTTCGGCCGCGGCGCGGGCGACCCCGTGGCCGACGACGCACCGCAGTGGCCCACGACGATCTACGGCGCCACGAAGGTCTTCGGGGAGCGGCTGGTCGAGTACCACCACCTCCGCTACGGCACCGATGTGCGTGCGCTGCGGTTCCCGTCGATCGTCGGAACGGGGCGTGGAGGCAGCGGGGCGAGCGGCTACTCGAGCATGGTGTTCGACGCGGCCGCCCACGGGGCGCCGTACCAGCTCTACGTCGGACCCGACACGCGTTGCCAGCTCCTGCACGTCGACGACGCGGTCGCGGCGCTGCTGGCCCTCGCTGAGGCTGCGCCCGAGCGGCTGTCGCGCCGGATCTACAACATCGGCGGCATCGCCCCCACGGCGCAGGAACTGGTCGAGGCCATCCGCCGCGTCCTGCCCGAGGCCCGCCTCGGCTACGAACCCGATCCCGAGCTCGAGGCGATCGTGGGCTCGTGGCCGCTGCGCCTCGACGACCGCAACGCGCACCGGGACTGGGGCTGGAAGCTGGGTCTCGATCTCGACGGCATCGTCGCGCGGTTCGTCGCCGACGCTCGGACCGAGGTGGCACCGTGACCGCAGCCGAGTTCCCGACGTCGGAGCACGGACCGTCCCACACCGGCGTGGACGGCAAGCAGCTCACGAGCCGCGGCGAGGCCACGAGGCACCGGGTGCTCGAGGCCGCGGAGTCCGTGTTCGCCGATCTGGGCTACCACGAGGCGTCGATCGTGAAGATCACCGAAGCCGCGGGCGTCGCCCAGGGCACCTTCTACCTGTACTTCGAGAGCAAGCAGCAGGTCTTCGACGAGCTCGTGGTCGATCTGAACCGGCGCGTCCGCCACGCCATGACGGAGGGGTCGCGGGGCGCATCGTCCCGGGCCGAGGCCGAGCGCCTGGGGTTCCGTGCGTTCTTCCGCTTCACCGCCGAGCACCCGGCCCTGTACCGGGTCATCCGCCAGGCCGAGTTCGTCTCCCCCCGAGCGCTCCACTACCACTACAGCCGCATCGCTGCGGGCTACATCGCCAACCTGCGCGGCGCGATGGACGCGGGCGAGATCGCGGAGGCCGATCCCGAGGCGCTGGCGTGGGCACTCATGGGGGTCGGAGAGCTCATCGGCATGCGCTGGATCCTGTGGAACGCTCTCGCTGGCGGCGACGCTCCATCCCCCGATCCGTCGGATCCCGTCCCTGACGAGGTGCTCGACACGATCTTCGAGTTCATCAGCCGTGGTCTGGGAGCCGGATCGTGACGCGCGTCGGCATCACGGCGATCGCCCACCACCTGCCCGAGCGCTGGATGCCGGCCAGCGAGCTCGCCGAGCTGAGCGGCATCCCCGAGCGTGTCCTGATCGACAAGTTCGGGCTCCGTGGCAAGCACATCGCGGCCGCGGACGAGCACGTCTCCGATCTCGCGGTCGCAGCCGGGCGGGCGCTGTTCGAGGAGCACGTCGTCGATCCGGCGAGCGTGGACGCCGTCGTGTACTTCGGCTCGACGTGGAAGGACCATCCCGTCTGGCACGCGGCACCCCACATCGCCCACCGCCTCGGCTGCACGCGCGCGTTCGCGCTCGAGCTCGACTACGTCTCGTGCGGCACGCCCGTGGCGCTGCGCGTCTGTCGCGACCTGCTGCGAGCCGAGGACGACATCGAGACCGTGCTGGCCGTCGCGGCGTGTCGCGAGTCGGCACTGCTCGACTACCGCAACGAGCGCGCACGGTTCATGTTCAACTTCGCCGACGGGGCCGTGGCGTCGCTGCTGTCCAAGGACGCGTCGCGCAACGAGCTCCTCGGTTGCCACATGATCACCGACGGATCGTTCTCCCTCGACGTCAAGGTCCCGGCCGGTGGCAGCGTCGAGCCAGCCAGTCACGCCTCGGTGGCCGCACACCGCCACAGCCTCGACGTCGCGGAAACCGCGTCGATGAAGGAGCGTCTCGACCCGGTCACGCTGCCCAACTTCGTCGCCGCGGCGGAGGGCGCCCTCAAGCGCTCCGGTGCCACGCTCGAGGACGTCGGCTACGTCTGTGGCATCCACATGAAGCGGTCGATGCACCAGGACCTGCTGGATGCGCTGGGGGTGCCCCCCCAACGAGCCGCCTACCTCGACGACACCGGGCACATGAGCGGTGTCGATCCGCTGCTCGCACTCGACCGAGCCGTGCGTGCTGGCGACGTCGTCGATGGTGATCTCGTGCTGCTGATCGCTGCGGGCACCGGGTACACCTGGGCGGCATCAGTGGTCCGCTGGGGCGCCGCGGTGTGATGCGGTGGACCCTCGGTCGGGGACGCCTCTGACATCCGTGGGTCACTGCGGGCTACACCGTCACCGTCCACCGCGGGGAGACACGACGTGTTCGATGAAGCTCTCGTCCGGTTCGCCGTCGCCGCCGTCCTCGCCGCCGTCATCGGTGTCGACCGCGAGCTGCGGTCGAAGCCGGCCGGACTACGGACGAACATCGTCGTGGGCGTCGCAGCCGCGGCCTTCACGTACACGGGGTCGGAGCTGTTCCAGGGCGGCGATCCGACGCGGGTGTCCTCGCAGATCGTGTCCGGGATCGGCTTCCTCGGTGGTGGCGCCATCTTCGCCGCGGGCAGTGAGCCCCGCGGCCTCACCACCGCCGCAGCGCTATGGGGGTCGGCCTCGATCGGCGTCGCTGCCGGCTTGGGCAACTACGCGGTCGCTGTCGCGATCGTCCTGGTGACCGTCGTCGCCTTGATCCCGCTCGACCTCACCGTCGCTCGTCTGCTGAAGACCCGGTCCCGACAGATCGTCCGGTACCAGATCGTCGTGCCGGACAGCGGGGCGCTCGCCTCGGTCGTGGACCTGGTGGAGCAGCGTGGCTTCGGTCAGCACCCGACCGAGCTCACGACGCTGCAGGATCGGCTGCTCCTCGATGTCCGCGTGGAGGGGTCACGCGACGATCTCGATGGACTGACGACGGCGCTGCGCGAGCGTCCCGACCTGGTCGTCGTCACGAACCGGGCAGCGGACGCCCCGGCGTCCTGAGGGCGGGGCCGTCAGCATCGACGGGACGAGCGAGATCCGCATCGGCGAGCCACCCCCTGGTGGACGGACCGACCGGTGCCGCCGCCAGTGCGGCGAGATCGCCGACCGTGTCGACGTCGAGCTCGGTACCCGGACGGTCGATCCGTCGACTCGTCACTCCCGCGTTGCGTGCCAGCTCGAGGTGACGCACGGCCGAGTCGGGTCCGTAGGCGGTCGTGATCACCTCGCCAGGTACGCGCAGCAGCACCGCGGTGCCGCCGTCGGCCGTCGGCGCGACGACGACCGGCGCCTCGTCGGCGAGGACGGCGTTCACGTCGGCTGACTGAAGGCAGGGCAGGTCCGCGACGACCACGACGATACGTGCGGCGTTGGGGCTCAGTCTCCTGGTCGCCACGGCCAACGCGGGGTTGAGGCCTGGCGTGTCGACATCGTCGAGGAGCACATCGAGTCCCAGCGCCTGGCCCGCGACGGCCGCCTGCGATCCGCTGGCGAGGAGCACGACGTCGTCGACGGCGTCGGTCAGCGCCTGCACCACGTCGGCGAGCATCGCCTCGGCGAGCGCGGCGCGCTCGTCGCGATCGAGCGCCGGAGCGAGGCGGGACTTGCCGGAGCCAGGATCGCGCAGCGGGATGAGAGCGACGGTTCGGGCGGTCATCCAGGTCAGCGTACGACCTCCGAGGGCAGCCGCTAACGTCACGGGTGACGGCCGCCGTACGAGTGGGCGGCCGTTACCGGGTGACGGCCGCCGTACGAGTGGGCGGCCGTGGTGGTCCAGTGACCCGAGCGAGGTGGCGGTGACGAGGATCGCGGTCATGGGCGCAGGTTCCTGGGGAACCGCGTTCGCGATGATGTGCCACGACGCGGGTGCCGAGGTCTCGCTGTGGGCGCGCCGGCAGGAGATCGTCGACCGCATCAACGACGAGCACGCCAACCCCGACTACCTGCCCGGGGTCGAACTCCCTGACCCCGTCCGTGCGACGACCCACCCCGACCAAGCCCTGGCGGACACGGCTGTCGTGGTGCTCGCGATCCCGTCGATCGGGATCGTGGAGCAGCTCGCCGAGTGGGGCGAGCACATCTCAGATGCAGCGACGCTGGTCAGCCTGATCAAGGGTGTCCAGGTCGATTCGATGAAGTTCGGCAGCGAGGTCATCAGCGATGGCCTCGGATGCGATCCCGATCGCGTGGTGGTCGTGAGCGGTCCCAACCTCGCCAAGGAGTGCGCCCAGCGGCTGCCCGCCGCGACGGTCGCAGCGAGCCCGGACCTCGACCGCGCCGAGCGGGTCCAGGCCTCGGTGATGACCCCTTACTTCCGGGTCTACACCAACCCCGACAAGGTCGGCGTCGAGATCGCCGGGGCGGTCAAGAACGTCATCGCGCTCGCCGCAGGCATCGCCCGGGGGATGGAGTTCGGCGACAACACCCTCGCCACCGTGATCACGCGTGGGTTGGCCGAGATGACCCGGCTGGGCGTCGCGATGGGTGGCCATCCCCTCACGTTCGCTGGGCTCGCCGGCGTCGGCGACCTCGTGGCGACGTGCACCTCGACGAAGTCGCGCAACAACCAGGTCGGCGAGAAGCTCGGACGCGGCATGAAGCTCGAGGACATCATCAGTCAGATGAACATGGTCGCCGAGGGTGTGAAGTCCTCACGGGCGATCGTCGGCCTCGCCCGGTCGCACGATGTCGAGATGCCCATCGCCGAGGGTGTGGTGCGCGTCGTCCACGATGGGCTCGATCCCTCCCTGATGGTCAAGGAGCTGATGAGCCGCGACGCCAAGCCGGAGATGTACGGCCTCGACGCCTGACGGCGGGGACGAGCGAACACCCGTCGGTCGGCCGGAGGCGGCGTCCGGCCTGCACCGGTGTAGGGCGTACCGTCTTGAGTACAGGCCTGAGGTAGGAGGAGCGAGGTGCCCGATCTCCTGGAACGCGTCCGCAAGGCGGTCGATGATGAGGAGCTGCTCGAACCTGGGGATCAGGTTCACGCAGCGATCGTGGTGATCCGCCCCGACCGGCCGGCGTCAGCCGACGATGGGGCCCGCGCCGTCCAGCTCGATTGGCCGGTCTCGACCCGTACCGCGCTCGCCCTGACCGACGACCGACTCGTCTTCCTCAGGACGGACGAGAACGGCGACCCCAGACAGATCGTCCACGTGCAGGCACTCGAGCAGGTCGAAGACCTCGTCCACGAGGAGACCGACGTCGGCGGCGTCCGGACCGTGGACCTGACGCTCGTGCTCGAGGACGGCTCGGTCATCCCCACCGAAGCGGTGGTAGAGGACGCCGATGGGGACGAGCTCGACCGCTTCGTGGGCTTGCTCGAGCAGCGACTCGCGAGCTGAGGCGCCGTCGTCGTATCAGCCGAGCTCGATGCCCAGCGTCGTCACGATCTGGCCAGTCTGCTCCATGACGCCGCTGAGCTCCTTGCCGGCCGAGATGTCGGCGATGTCGGCGTAACGCTCGGCGATCTCTTCGATGCTGGGCACCTTCTCGAACCCAACGCCCTGCCCCTCGACCAAGGCGACGCGGGAGTAGTAGCCACCGCCTGCGGAGAAGATGCGGCCCGTCTCGGTGTTCGTTTCCGACACCAGGTACGCCACCAGCGGGGAGACCCACTCGGGCTCGAGCTTGTCGAGCAGCTGTGGCGGCATCACGTCCTCGGTCATCCGCGACCTCGCCACCGGCGCGATCGCGTTGGCCAGGATGTTGTACTTGGCGCCCTCGATGGCCAGCGTCCGCGTGAGCCCGACCAGGCCCATCTTCGCGGCGGAGTAGTTGGTCTGGCCGAAGTTGCCGTACAGGCCTGACCCTGACGTGGTGTTGATGATGCGGCCGTAGTTGTTCTCGCGCATCGACTCCCACGCGGCGCGCGTCACGTGGAAGCCGCCGTAGAGGTGCACCTTGAGGACCATGTCGAGCTGATCCTCTTCGAGGTTCTTGAACGACACGTCGCGCAGGATCCCGGCGTTGTTGATGACGATGTCGACCCGACCCCAGGTGTCCAGGGCGGTCCTGACGATGTTCTCACCACCCTCCCAGGTGTGTACCCCGTCGTAGTTGGCGACCGCCTCGCCGCCGGCCTCGTTGATCTCGTCCACGACGGCGTCGGCCATGTCGGAGCCGAAGCCTTTCCCGTGGCGGTCACCTCCGAGGTCGTTGACGATGACCTTCGCGCCGCGGCTCGCGAGCAGCAGTGCGTGACTCCTGCCGAGCCCGCCCCCGGCCCCCGTCACGATCGCGATCCGACCCTCGTAGTTGATCTCCGCCACCTGCTACCTCCATCAGCGTCGTCCGGGGCCGAGCAGGCTAGCCACGGGGACGAGACGCCTTCACATCCGGGGTCGTCGGTAGCCTGCCCGTGGCCGGCCAGAGGACGCCTCCCGTGGAACCCCGCCCCGAACGCCCCGCCGGTGCCTTCGAGACCCTGGCGGTGCACGCCTCCACGGTTCTGCCCGAGGTCGCGCAACAACCGGTCGCGCCACCGATCTGGCCGGTCGCGACGTGGGCCACGACCCGTTCGGCGGAGGTGGGCGCGCTCCTCGAGGATCGCCTCGACGGCTACGTGTACGGGCGCTACGACAACCCCACGAACACGGCCCTGCACACCGCCGTGGCGGCTCTCCACTCGGCTCCCGCGGCGTGGTCCTTCGCGTCCGGTACCGCCGCCATCCACGCGGTCCTCGACAGTCAGCGTCGCGGCGGTCGCCTGCTCGTCACGAAGCGACTCTACGGTGGGACCTACGCCCTGCTGCATCGGCTGGCGGACGAAGCGGGATGGGGTGTGGATGCCATCGACCTGAGTGACCCGGCGAACGTCGACGCTGCGGTCACCGACGAGCACACGGTCCTGTACGCCGAGACGATGGCGAACCCCAGTACGCAGGTCGCGGATCTGGGTGCTCTCGCCGACCGTGCCCGTACGCACGGGCTGACCTTCATCGTGGACAACACGTTCGCCTCGCCGTGGCTGTGTCGGCCGCTGGAGCTGGGTGCTGACGTCGTGGTCGAGTCCGCGACCAAGTACCTCGGCGGGCACGGCGACGTCGTCGCCGGCGTCATCGCCGGCAGTGTCGACACGATCGCCGCGGCGCGCGAGGCCGGCTACGAGTTCGGGGGATCATTGGGACCGTTCGAGGCGTGGCTCGTCGCACGCGGGATCCAGACCCTCGCACTGCGGATGGAGCGGTCGTCACGGACCGCGCTGTCTTTGGCCGAGCACCTCGAGGGACGCCCCGGCGTGGTCTCGGTGGCCTACCCGACGCTGCCCTCTCACCCCCAGCACGATCTCGCGGTGAAGCAGTTCGCCGGTCGCGGCGGCGGCGGGATCGTGGCGGTCGACCTCGGCGATCGCCACGTCGCTGAACGCGTCGCCGACGCGTGCCGGGTCTTCCTCCGCGCCGCCTCGCTCGGTGGGACCCGGTCGCTCGTGCTCCACCCGGCGTCGACGAGCCACCGCCAACTGTCCGATGACGACCTCGTCGCGGCGGGAGTCGGGCCTGGTCTGCTGCGCTTGAGCGTCGGCATCGAGGACCTCGGCGACCTTCGCGCCGATCTCGACCACGCTCTGGCGACCGCCACGACCGGAGACGGACCAACGTGAAGCAGCGCGTTCTCATCCTGTACGGAGGCCGTTCGAGCGAGCACGAGGTCTCGTGCCTGTCGGCCCGATCCGTCCTCAACGCGATCGACCGTGACCGCTACGAGGTCGTGCCGGTGGGCATCACGCGCGCAGGCCGTTGGGTCCTCACCGATGGGACGATCGAACCGCGGCCGGGCCATCCGCTCCCCGAGGTCGAGGACGTCGGCGACACCGTCGCGCTCGTCCGCAGCCGGTCCGGGGCCAACCTCGTGAGGTTCGTGGGCGACGAAGTCGAGACCGTCGGGGCGATCGATGTCGCGTTCCCGGTGCTGCACGGGCCCTACGGAGAGGACGGCACCGTGCAGGGCCAACTCGCCACTGTCGACGTCCCCTACGTCGGAGCGGATGTGACCGCCAGTTCGGTCGGTATCGACAAGCGCGCGATGAAACTGGCGTTCAAGGCGCGGGGGCTACCTCAGGTCCCCTTCCTCGCGGTGCGCATCGAGCGTTGGCAGGCAGAGCGAGGTGCGCTCCTCGACGAGATCGAGGGAGCGATCGGCTACCCGCTGTTCACCAAGCCCGCCCGTCAGGGGTCCTCGATCGGCATCAGCAAGGTCGGCGATCGTGAGGAGCTCGCGTCGGGGCTAGAGGAGGCGTTCGGCTACGACCGTGTGGCGATCGTCGAGGAGGGTCTCGAGCACCCGCGTGAGGTCGAGGTCGCGGTCCTCGGCAACGACACGATCGAGGTCACGCCGCCGGGGGAGATCAAGCCGAGCCACGACTTCTACGACTTCGAGGCCAAGTACCTCGACGAGTCGGAGCTGATCGTCCCCGCCGAACTCGACGACGAGATGCTGAAGCGGATCGACGACATCGCCCGGCAGGCCTACGGGTCGATCGGCTGTCGCGGGATGGCTCGCATCGACTTCTTCGTGACGCGGGCGGGCGAGCTGTACCTCAACGAGATCAACACGATCCCGGGGTTCACACCGGCGTCGATGTTCCCGCGCCTGTGGCAGGCGCAGGGCGTGAGCTACCCCGAGCTCGTCGACCGCCTCCTCGAACTCGCCTTCGAGGCCGCCCAGGAGGACGCGCGCTACGCCCCTTGATACCCGATACGGGCGACGCCGCATCCGCGTCGTCGCCTGTTACAGATGCACGACGGGGCAGGTGAGGGTGCGGGTGATGCCGGGGATGGCCTGGATCTTCGATACGACCATCTTCCCCAGCTCGTCGACGTTGCCCGCCTCGGCGCGGACGATGACGTCGTAGGGGCCGGTTACGTCCTCGGCAGCGACGACGCCAGGGATGTCGTCCACCGCCTCGGCGACCGCGCCAGCCTTGCCGACCTCGGTCTGTATCAGGATGTACGCCGATACGGCCATGTTCGCTCCGTTCCACGACCGACCCGCGTCGATCGCCCGGTCGGCGAGCCTAGTCGCCGTCCCTCTACGCGGTCCGTGCTTGCTTCACTACCTCCGACGGAGGAGCCGTGTGGCCTCACCCGAGTTCGTCCTGCTGGAACTGCTGTCGCCGCTCCTCGACGGCGACGGACCTGGCGTGCCCGTCGGATACGGCGACGACGCGGCGGTCGTCGAGGTCGCCGGTACGCCGGTCGCGATCGCGGTCGACACCCTGGTCGCCGCGGTCCACTTCGACCTCGTCCTGTCGAGCTGGGAGGATGTCGGTTACAAGGCGCTCGCCGTTAACGTCAGCGATCTCGCGGCGGTGGGTGCCCAGTGCAGCGCCGCCGTCGTCTCGCTCCAGCGCCCCCCCGGTCTCGAGGACGCCGACGTGCTCGCGCTCTACCGCGGCCTGCGTGCCGCCGCCGACACGTGGCGCTGTCGCATCGTCGGGGGCGACACCGTCGGGGGACCGGTCGCAGCGGTCAGCGTCACCGCGGTCGGGGCGCTGCTGGGTCCGGAGCCGCTCCGCCGCGGTGCGGCGGAGGTCGGTGACGTCGTGCTGATCGTGGGAGAGCTCGGCGTCGCCGCTGCGGGGTTGGCGGCACACCGGGCGGGGCGCACCGACCTGCTCGAGGAGCATCCACTCGTCGCCGCAGCCCACCGACGCCCGCGGGCACTCCCCGAGGCTGGAGCAGCGCTCGCCGTTGCCGGAGCCAACGCGTGCATCGACGTCAGCGACGGTCTCGGCCGGGACGTGGGCCACATCGCCGCGGCATCGCAGGTCGGTGTCGTGCTGGATCCCGACCGGCTGCCCCTCCATCCTGACGTGGTGGCCGTGGCGGACGAACTCGACATAGATCCGGTCGATCTCGTCGTCGGTGGCGGTGACGACTACGCGCTCGTGGCCACGGTCCGACCTCACCGTCTCGCCCGTGTCGAGACCGCGTTGGAGGCCGCCGGGCTGCGGCCCCGTGTCGTGGGTGAGGTCGTCGAAGGTGAGGGGGTCCGGCTGGGCGACCGCGACGTGGTGCAGGCAGGCTGGGAACACGACGTGGAGGAACCGTGACCGCGACACCACCCCGTGCCCTGACGATCGCTGGGTCGGACTCCGGCGGGGGAGCCGGCATCCAGGCGGACCTGAAGACGTTCGAGGCTCTCGGCGTCTACGGCATGAGCGTGCTCACCGCGCTGACGGCCCAGAACACGGTCGGAGTCCAAGGGGTGCACGAGGTGCCACCCGACTTCGTCCGGCGACAGCTCGACAGCGTGGTGACCGACATCGGTGTGGACGCGGTGAAGGTCGGGATGCTCGCGAGCGCCCCGATCGTCGAGACCGTCGCCGCGGGCCTCGACGCGCACGACCTCACGATGGTCGTCCTCGACCCCGTCGCGGCGTCGAAGCATGGCGACGCGCTGTTGCGGCAGGACGCGGTCACCGCGCTGCGCGACGCGTTGGTCCCACGTGCGCTGGTGATCACGCCCAACGTGGGCGAGGTCGCACTGCTGACCGACGTCAAGGTGGAGACCGTCGACGACATGCCGCGCGCTGCCGAGGCACTGCTCGCGCTCGGACCGCGTTGGGTCGTCGTCAAGGGTGGTCACCTGCGCGACAACGAGGACGCCGTCGACCTGCTGACCGACGGCGACTCCTGGCACGAGATCCGCTCGGAACGACTCGACACCCGCGACACCCACGGGACCGGCTGCACCTTCAGCAGCGCCATCGCCGCCGAGCTAGCCAAGGGAGCAGATGTGGTCGCTGCGGTCACCGCAGCGAAGCGCTACCTCACGGGAGCGCTACGCCGAGGCGTGCGCATCGGACGCGGCATCGGGCCCGTCGACCACGCCTGGCAGCGTCGTGAGGACTGAGATCGCGGGGCTGCTCGTCCTGGTCGCGCTCACGGCGTGTGGGGGCGGGACGACTCCGTCGAGCTCTGGGGTCGGCACCGCGTCCGAGATCCCGCGGTCGCAGCAGGGTGTCGTCGACGTGACGGTCGAGGAGCGGGGCGGGATGTGCGCCGCTCCCGACGGCACCGGGACCGTCTGCGCGCGGACCGTCACGGTCACCAGCGACGGCACGGTGACCGTGGCCGACGCGACGACGACGAGTCCGGAACTCGTCGAGCAGGTCGAGCCTGACGTCGCGCCGGCACTGGCCGAGATCATCGAGAACGGCTTCAACGACCTCACCGCCGTCAAGTTCGAGGGCACCTGCCCCACCGCTATCGACGGCGTGGAGCGGACGATCACGGTGCGACGGCTCCCCGGCGGGCCCCAGGCCGCCATGGCGGACGCCGCCGTGATCGCGATCTCGTCCTGTCAGCACGACCTCGACACGCCCGCAGCACGACGGGTCCTCGACCGCTTCGATGAGGTCTGGGACGGCGCCGACCTACCCCGCCCCTGACCGCCGATCGACGCGACCGTCCGACGGAAACGCGCGTCCACGCGCGTTCTCGTCATCGCCGGGCCGCTCAGCCCCGACCAGTCCGACGGAAACGCGCATCCACGCGCGTTCTCGTCACCGCCGCCAGCTCCTTCGGACGCACGAGGCCACCGGTCGAGCAAGCCCCGCGACGTCTACGCTGGCTCGGCGGTCGAAGGGGGAGGTGCTGTGGCCGAGGTCCGGGTCCGGTTGGCTGACGTCGACGACCTGCCCGACGTCTGCGTAGCGACTGGCGAACCGACCTCGCAGCGTGCCCCGTTGCGGTTCCGGTGGGTGCCGGGGGCGCAGTGGCGATGGAACGTGATGGTCCTGCCGACGCCGCTGGCGGTGGCAGCAAACCGGCGCGACGCGCGCACGGCGACGGTCGTGCTGCCGGTCGCCCCGGAGGCGCTGACGCGACGTCAGCGGCTGGACCGGGGGTTCCGTGCCGCACTGTTCGTCGGTGCGGTGGTCTTGACCGCGTCGGTCGTGCTGGGCTCGAACGCCCTGCTGGGACTGTCCATGATCCCGGCGGGTGTGGCCCTGGTCCTGGGGGACCGTCACCGTCGGTCCCTGCTACTCGGCGAGGTCGACGACGAGGACGCGCTCATCCTGCGCCACGCCCACCCGGCGTTCGGTCGAGCGCTCGACCTCCGAGCTGATCAGATCGGAGACGTCAGCGGGACTTGACGGGAGGGCGCTGCACCTTGCCGGCCTTGAGGCAGGACGTGCAGACGTTCGCCTTCTGAACCCGTCCGTCCTTCCAGATGCGCAGGCGCTGCACGTTGGGGTCCCAGCGGCGTGACGAGCGGCGGTGGCTGTGGCTGACCTGCTTGCCGAACCAGGGGCTCTTGCCGCAGATGTCGCAGACGGACTTCATCGCAGACTCCCGCGAGTGATCGGGTGGTGGCGCCTCCGGGAACTCGCCCCGGCGCGGTGCGGCCGCCCCGTGCTCAAGTAGCGAAGCGGTAGCACGATCGCGCCGTGCTCAAGTAGCGAAGCGGTAGCACGATCGCGCCGTGCTCAAGTAGCGAAGCGGTAGCACGATCTCGGACGTCGGGGGCGGCCTCGGTCGGAGGATGGTAGCAGACCTCACCGGACGGCGACCCCTCAGCCCCGGTGTCGCCATCCCCGGGACGACGGGCGACGCGGCGCGCCACCAGAGGGGCGTCTAGCCTCAGGTTGCCAGCGGACGGGAGACGGCGTGAGCACCTCCGGACAGCTCGCAGAGGGGTCCTCGGTGCACGAGCGGCTGGACGGTCGGCGCATCCTGCTCACGGGTGTCACCGGCTTCGTGGGGCAGGCGCTGCTCGAACGTCTGCTGTCCTACCTGCCGCGGGCGCGCCTCGTGCTGCTGGTCCGCCCGGTTCCGGGGGCCTCGGGACGTGACCGCGTCGCGGATCTGCTGACCAAGCCGGTGTTCGACCGCCTGCGCGCGGGCCTCGGCGACGGTGGCGCGCAGCGGATCCTGGATCAGCGGATCGACGTGATCGAGGCCGATCTGACCGAGGCCGTCCCGGCGCTGCCCGACGACCTCGACGTGGTGGTCCACCTCGCCGGGACCGTCTCGTTCGACCCGCCCATCGACGTCGCGTTCCAGATCAACCTGCTCGGAACCCGCCGCTTGCACGAGGCGCTGCGCGCGTCCGGGAGCGAACCCCACGTCGTGCACGTGTCCACGGCCTACGTCGCCGGCCTGGCCAAGGGCGTCGTGCCGGAGGCACCGCTCCAGCACGACGTCGACTGGCGCGTCGAGGCCGACGCGGCGCTGGCAGCGCGGACCGCCACCGAGCAGACGTCGCGGGGCCCCGACCTGCTCGAACGACTCCTCGACGATGCCAACGTCGCCCACAGCCGTGCCGGCCCCAGGACGGTCGCCCGATCGGCGGAGCAACGCCGCGGCGCGTGGGTCCACGACCGGCTCGTCGCTCAGGGTCGCCAACGAGCCCGCAGCCTCGGCTGGCCGGACGTCTACACGTTCAGCAAGGCGCTCGGCGAGCGCTGTGCGGAGGACCTGCACGGTGACTTGCCGCTGTCCATCGTGCGACCGTCCATCATCGAGAGCGCCCTCAGGCATCCACGGCCAGGCTGGATCGAAGGCTTCAAGATGGCCGAGCCGATCATCCTCGGCTACGGGCGCGGGGACATCCCGGATTTCCCCGGGGTCCGCGATGCGGTGATCGACATCATCCCGGTCGACCTGGTGGTCAACGCGCTGGTGGCGATCGCCGCCCACCCACCCGCCGCCGGGGACCGGCTCCACTACCACGTCTCGTCGGGCGCCCGCAACCCGCTGACGTTCGACGAGCTCTACGAGCTGGTCCGCGGCTACTTCGCGCGGGAGCCGTTCGTGCACCCGCGCGAGGGGGAGATCGCCCCGCCGGACTGGCGCTTCCGTGGCAGCCGACGGGTCATGCGGATGCTCGAGGTCGCGGAGAAGGGCGTGGACGTCGCCGACCGGCTGGTCGCGCGGCTGCCGCGTTCCGACCGCACCCGCTCCGCCGCCCGTGGCCTCGACCGGCAGCGACGGCGACTG
Source organism: Actinomycetota bacterium (assembly GCA_019347575.1). NCBI lineage: Bacteria > Bacillati > Actinomycetota > Actinomycetota bacterium. The sequence goes on from JAHWKY010000013.1 coordinate 25,963, forward strand.
GAGTTCGTCCGCCGCTACGCCGACATCTACGGCCCCTACGCCGAGCTGGAGGTCCTCTACGCCGACGACCGTACGCACGCGCTGTTCCGCTCGATCACCGAGCGCGACCGCCGGGACCTCCCCTTCGACGCCGCCGCGATCGACTGGCCGCACTACCTCCAGGAGGTCCACTGTCCCAGCGTCACCGCGAACCTGCGCCAGCCGCACGTCCCCCGCCAGCGGACCGACGTCGCCGCCAACGGCCTCCCCAGCCGGGCCGACGTGGTGGCGGTGTTCGACCTGGACGGCACGATCGTCGACACGAACGTCATCGAGTCGTACCTGTGGCTGCGGCTGGCCGAGCGGGGCGGCGCATGGATGGGCGAGATGGCGTCCCTGCTGCGCTCGCTGCCGCGCTACGTGGCGGCCGAGCGGCGGACGCGCGAGTCGTTCCTGCGTTCGTTCTACCAGCGCTACGAAGGGGCGGACCTCGAGGGACTGCGTCGCCTGGTCGACGAGCACGTCACCCCGGTCGTCCTCGGGCGGAGCGCCCCGGCCGCGCTGCGGCGCGTGCGCGAGCACCGTACCGCGGGACATCGGACGGTCCTGCTCACCGGCGCGATCGACCTGCTCACCCGGCCGATCGCGGCGCTGTTCGACGAGATCGTCGCGGCGGAACTCGCCACCGACGAACGGGGCGTCTGCACCGGGAACCTGGCGACCCTGCCGCTCGTCGGCGAGGCGCGCGCCGCGTGGTTGCGTCGCTACGCCCACCGGATGGGGCTGGACCTGGACGCGTCGTACGCGTACGCCGATAGCCACTCCGACGTGCCACTACTGGAGGCGGTGGGCAACCCGGTGGCCGTGAACCCGGACGTGGCCCTGTTCCGCGCGGCCCGGTCTGCTCGTCCCCGCTGGACGGTGGAGGAGTGGCGGCTGGTCGACGAGACGCCGCGCGTGCTGGCCTCGACCGCCGCGCCACGGCGAGGCCACGCGTGAGGATCCAGGCCCTGGAGCTGTACCGGTCCGTGCCGCGGTACGTCGCGGCCCGCGTGGTCGGGTCTCGACTGCCTGGCCTGTTGGCTGGTCCCGTCGCCCCGCTCAGGCTGGTCACGAACGACGAGCCGCGCCCGCTGGGTCCGGGTTGGACCCGGGTCCGGCCGCGGCTGGCGGGGATCTGCGGATCCGACCTGGCGACCATCGCGGGGCGGTCATCGTTCTACTTCTCCCCGCTGGTGTCCCTGCCGTTCGTACCCGGGCACGAGGTCGTCGGTGAGGTCATCGACGACGTCGATGACCTCCCTCCCGGCACCCGCGTGGTCCTCGACCCGATCCTGGCGTGCGCTGCACGCGGCCTCGACCCCTGCAGCGCCTGCGTCACCGGGCGGCACGACCGCTGCGACCACATCACCGTCGGACACGTGTCGCCGGGCCTACAGACCGGCTACTGCGCCGATACGGGGGGCGGCTGGAGCCGCATGTTCGTCGCCCACCGCTCCCAGCTCCACCCCATCCCCGACGAACTGCCGGACGAGCGGGCGGTGCTGGTCGAGCCACTGGCCTGTGCGGTGCACGCCGCCGAGCGCGCCCAGGTCGACGACACGGCCGACGTACTGCTCGTCGGTGCTGGGACGGTCGGTCTGTTCACCCTGCTGGCGCTGCGGGCGTTCACCCCAGCGGGGCGGATCACCGTGGTGGCCAAGCACCGCAGACAGGCCGAGCTCGCCCGCCGGTTCGGCGCCACCGAGGTGGTCTCTCCAGGCGAGGTGGTCGGTGCGGTGCGGCGCGCGACGCGGGCGCTCCGGCTCGACCCCGAGCGCGGCGGCGGCTTCCTGCTCGGCGGGGTCGACGTCGCGATCGACTGCGTCGGTTCGAGGACCAGCCTCGACACCGCCCTGCGTACGGTCCGCAGCGGCGGACGGGTGGTCCTCGCCGGCCTGCCGACGGAAGGGGCGGATCTCACCCCTGCCTGGTTCCGCGAGTTGGAGATCGTCGGCGCCTACGCGAGCACGGCGAACCCCGTCGGCGGGCTTCACGCGTCGACGTTCGACGCAGCCGTCGGGCTGGCCACCGATGCTGCGCTGGGCGACGCCGTCGGTGCCACCTACCGGCTGCCCGCGTGGCGTGAGGCCATCGATCACGCCCTGTCCGCCGGCTCGTTGGGGACGATCAAGGTCGCTTTCGACCTGCGCGATCACCGCGGTGAGGAGGACGCCTGATGAGCTATCGAACATCACCCCCCAGGCCGGCAACGCCGGCCCCTCCCCCCTTGAGGGGGGAGGCATGACCCGTCCCGGTTTCGTCCTGGAGGTCGACGAGCGCACGCCTCCGCTGCTCGTCCACGAAGGCGAGGGGTTCCGACTGGAGGACTTCCCGCTCGGGACCCGGGTGGTCTACCCGCCGGATCCTCTGCCCGGCGTACGCGATCTCGATGCCGCCATCGAGGATGCGTTGCTCCGCCCTCACGGCTCCGAGCCCCTGCCGGAGCTGCTCCGCGCGGGCATGCGTCTGACCATCGCCTTCGATGACCTGTCCCTGCCGCTGCCGCCGATGCGGACGCCCGACATCCGCCAGCGCATCATCGAGCACGTCCTCGAACACGCGGCACATGCTGGCGTCGACGACGTCGAGCTGGTCGCCGCCAACGCCCTGCACCGGCGGATGACCCCTGACGAGCTCGAGCGGCTCCTCGGCGAGCGTGTGTTCCGGTCGTTCTGGCCCGACCGGCTGCGCAACTTCGACGCCGAGGATCCCGACGATCTGGAGTTCATCGGCACCACCGATCGGGACGAGGAGGTCGAGATCTGCCGACGGGCGGCCACCTCGGACCTTCTCGTCTACGTGAACATCAACCTGGTCGCGATGGACGGCGGCCACAAGTCCGTCCCGGTCGGCCTGGCCGGCTACCGCAGCCTGCGCCACCACCACAACGTCGACACGATGCTGCACTCGACCAGCTACATGGACCCACCGAACTCGGCGCTGCACAGCTCGGCGGGGCGGATGGGCCGGCTGCTGGCCGACCACCTGCGGATCTTCACGATCGAGACGACCCTCAACAACGAGACCTTCCCCGAACCGCTGGGCTTCCTCAACGGCCGGGAGTGGGAGTGGTCGTTGAAGGACCAGGCCACGATGCTGGCGGTCCGCCGGGGCCTGGACGTGATGCCCCGCTGGGCCCGCAGGAAGGTGTTCCACGCCACCGCGGCCCCGTACGGGGTCACCGGTATCAACGCCGGCGAGACCGAGGCCGTCCACGAACGCACCCTGGTCAACGTCCACCGCCAGCAGCTGGTCGAGGTCGACGGGCAGTCCGACGTGCTGGTCACCGGCGTGCCGTACGTCGGCCCCTACAACGTGAACTCGATCATGAACCCGATCCTGGCGATGTGCCTGGGGCTGGGTTACTTCTTCAACATGTACCGGGGCCGGCCGCTGGTGCGACCCGGCGGGGCGATGATCCTGTACCACCCGGTGGCCCGGGAGTTCCACCAGGTCCACCACCCCAGCTACATCGACTTCTTCGAGGAGGTGCTGGCCGAGAGCACCGACCCGGCCACGATCGAGAAGAAGTTCGAGCAGCGGTACGCGACCGACCCCTGGTACATCCACCTGTACCGGACCTCGTACGCCTACCACGGCGTCCACCCGTTCTACATGTGGTACTGGGGGGCGCACGCGCTGGACCACCTGCGAGATGTCGTCTGGGTCGGCGCCGACCGGCGCAGCGTCGAGCGGATGGGGTTCCAGGCGGCCTCGACGCTGTCGGACGCTCTCGAGATGGTCAGCGGGTCGGTCGGTCGCCACCCGACGATCACCTACCTCCACTCGCCGCCCCTCGCGCTGGCGGAGGTGCGCTGATGCCCTCCCTGCGACGGGACCTCGAGCAGGTGGCGCGTGGCTGGCGGTGGACACGCCAACCGCTGGTGCCCACCACGGCCGAGCCGCACGCCCCGCCACGAGAGACCCGGTACTTCTCGACCGCCTGGGCACGGACCCGCCCGGTCAGCTCGATCCGGGACGCGCTCCAACGGTTCGCTCTCAAGCCACTGGTGTGGTCGCAGGTACGTCCTCGGGTGCACGGACTGGACCGCCTCGAGGGCCTGGAGGGACCGGTGGTGTTGGCCGGCAACCACGCCAGCCACCTCGACGCTCCGCTGATCCTGTGCTCGTTGCCGCACGAGTGGCGCCGCCGGACAGCGACGGCAGCCGCGTCGGACTACTTCTTCGATGCGTGGTGGCGCGCGACCGGCACCACGCTGGTGTTCAACACCTTCCCGGTCGACCGCGGCCGAGGCCGGCTGACCGACACGCCGGGCGAGCTGCTCGACGACGGTTGGAACCTGCTGATCTTCCCGGAGGGCACCCGCTCCGACGACGGCTGGGTGCACCGGTTCCGGCGGGGCGCGTCGTTCCTGTGCGTGCAGCACCAGGTGCCGGCGGTCCCGTTCGCCGTACGGGGGACCTTCGCGGCGATGCCGCGAGGTCGAGGCTGGCCGCGGCCGGGGCGGCCGGCGGTGTCGTTGCGCTTCGGGCCGCCGCTGTCGCCCGCGGAGGGCGAGGCGTTCCGGTCGTTCAACCAGCGGCTGGAGGCCGCGGTCGCTCGACTGCTCGACGAGGACCGGTCGACGTGGTGGGAGTCGCTGCGCCGGGCCGCCGACGATGCCACCCCCCCTGCGGGCGGCCCGGACCACGCGAGGTGGCGGCGCGTGTGGGCCTCCTCGGAGCCGCTGCCCGACGGGCGCAGGCGCGTGTTCCGCCGCTGAACGCCGCCGCTCGTGTCACTCTCGTGGGTCGCCGTTCCCGGGGCGACGGGCGACGCGGCGTGCCAACCACAGCGGCAGCCGGAACACGGTGCGGCCCGTGTCGAACACGGCCCGCGCGCCGTACTGCGGCACCTTCAGCACCTGTCCGAGGACCGGGATGTCGAGCGTGCGTTCCAGTCGGCTGCGGCGTGCCTGGACGTCCGCCTCCGCACGGCTCCCGATCCATCCCTGGAGGCGGAAGATCACCAGCCCGCCGACCGCGATGGACACGAACACGCCCCACACGAGCGGGTACGCCCACGTCTCGTCGAGTTCGGGCATGTGCACGAAGTTCATCCCGTAGATGCTCGCGACCACGCTGATCGGCAGCAGCAGCGCCGAGAACATGGTCAGGACCTTGAGCATGCGGTTGAGGTCGTCGTCGACCGCGGCCCGGTACTGGTCGTGGGCGTGCATGGCGAGCTGGCCGTAGGACTCGATCAGCTCGCCCATGCGGAAGACGTGATCGAAGATGTCGCGGAACAGGACGGTGTCGTCGTCGGAGAACACCGTGCTCCCGTCACGGCCCAGGCGACGGACGACCTCGGCCTGGGGCAGCACGACCCGGCGAAGTTCGACGAGGTCACGCTGCAGCGCGAAGATCTCCCGACGGGTGGTCTGGGTGGGACGGCTGAGGATGTCCTCCTCGATGAGCTCGAGCCGCTGCTCCATCTGGACGACGAAGGGAGCGAACACGTCGCCCATCACGTCGAGCAGGTGGTGCACCAGCTGACCGGGCCGTTCGAAACCGAGGCCGCCGAGGTCGTCGATGCGCTCGCCCACCATGCGGACCGACGTGATGGGCTCGACGTGGTGGGTCACGACGACGTTGCCGCGCACCACGATGTCGAGCTCGGTGGTCCCGATCTCGAGACCGGAGCGCTCGATCGCGATGGCGTGGACGGTCATGAGCACCTGATCGGGGTACGCGTCGAGCTTGGGTAGGTGGCGGTCCTCGAACATGTCCTCGATGATCAGCTGGTGCAGGTGGAGCGCCGGTGACGACACGACACCCTGCTCCTCGTCGGTCGGTGCGTCGAGATCGATCCACACGAGCCCGGGACCATCGATGACGTCTGCGAGGTCGCGCCGCTCGACGACACGTGCGCTGCCGTCGCTGAGGTGCCGGATGGTCAGCATCGGAGGCTCCGCTCGGCCCTGGGACTCGCGCGGCAGGCTACGGAGGTGCTGCGGCGACACGGTGGAGGCGGGGACGGCGCGCCGGACAGCCTGGGTAGGCTCGGGCCGCAACGTGCCCTGCACGCACGTGTCCCCCGACCGTCAAGGAGCCGCGTGCCCGCGCACAGCCTCACCGGGGACGACGTCCGGTCGCTCCTCGAGCGCGTCCACAGCGCCTTCGCGGCCCACCGCGACGAGATCGACGCGCTGAACGTCTTCCCCGTCCCCGACGGTGACACCGGGACCAACCTCGTCTTCACCGTGCGCAGTGCCCTCGAGGAGCTGCACGACGTCGCCCCGACCGAGCTGTGGGATGCGCTCGTGCGGGGCGCCATGATGGGAGCACGGGGCAACTCCGGGGTGATCTTCAGCCAGGTGCTCCGCGGGTTGGCCGAGGCGCTGGCTGAGCTCGGCGACACCGCCCCGACACCCGCCGCCCTCGCCGACGGGTGGAGACGTGCGCGCGACCTCGCCTACGACGCCGTCGCTGACCCGCTCGAGGGGACCATGCTGAGCGCGATCTCCGCAGCCGCGGAGGCAGCACGCGACGAGCGCGACGCCGCTGACCTCGAGACCGCGACCTCCCGCATCGTCTCACGGGTCCACGAAGCGGTCGCGCGCACACGTGAGCAGCTCGAGGCCAACCGCGCTGCCGGGGTCGTCGACGCCGGAGCGCGAGGGGTCGAGGTGTTCGCGATCGCCGTCCACGACCACGTCACGGGTGCGCCCGATGTCGATCACGATGCACCTGCTCCGGTCGTCGATCGCAGCAACGTGCGCAACGTCGCGAGGGAGGCTGGCTCGGACGACTACCGCTTCGAGGTGCAGTACCTGCTCGAGGCCGACGAGGACCGCGCCCCCGACCTGCGTGATGCGTTGCAGGAGCTCGGCGACTCGGTCGTCGTCGTCGCGGCGAGCGGCGTCATGAACGTCCACGTCCACACCAACGACATCGCCGCCGCGATCGACGCGGGTGCCGCCCTGGGGCGCGCGTGGCGCATCCAGGTCACCGAGTTTGCCGAGGAGCGTGCCGCCGCCGAGGAAGCGGAAGCGGTCGCCACCGGCGCGCCGTTCGCGGTCCTCGCGGTCCTGCCTGGACCGGGCTTGCGCGCGCTGGCGGAGGACAGCGGGGCCATCGCCATCCACGGCACCGCCGGAGATCTGCCGTCGGTCGCCGACCTGCTCCAGGGAGCTCGACGCAGCGGCGCCGACCGCGTCCTGGTCCTGCCAGGTCACCCCAACGTCGTACCGACGGCCCAGCAGGCGGCGAAGATCGCGGCGGAGGACGGCGGTCCGACCCTCGAGGTGATCGACGCCGTCACCAGCCCGCTGAGCGTGCTCGCCGCACTGGCCGTGGTCGATCCCTCGGACGCCGCGGCAACGGTGAACGCCGCGACACAGGCGGCGCACGGCTGTCGCGGAGGCGAGGTCGTGGCCGCCGTACGGGATGCCGACGGTCCCGCGGGGCACGTGCGGCGGGGTCAGTTCCTCGCCGTGGTTGATGGGGACGTCGTGGCGGTCCGCGATGAGCCGGTGGAGGCGCTCCAAGTGGTCGCGGCCACGTGTGACGCGGCCACCGCCGAGGTGGTGACGCTCGTGGCCGGCGCTGACGTCGATGAGGACGAGCTCGAGCACGCGGTGTCGATCCTCGGCGAGGGCGCGGAGGTCGATGTGATCGACGGCGGCCAGCGCCCCGTGCGCTTCTTCCTCGGCGCCGAGTGACCCGTGCTGGCTCCTGACGATCCGGTCACCGCGATCACGGGCATCGGTCCCGCGAAGGCCAAGGCCCTCGGGCAGCTCGGCATCGCCACGGTGCGCGATCTGATCGAGCACTACCCCCGCCGGCACGCCGACCTCGGCGCGATCAGCTCGGTCGAGGACGCACCCATCGGTGACCCCGTGACGCTGATGGGCACCATCACGTCGTGGGAGCAGCGTCGCGCCCGCGCGAAGGGAGGTCGCCGGCTCGACATCGCGACCGCCACGGTCCGCGATCGCGATGGCGCCTACTTCACCGCCACGTTCTTCAACCAGAGCTGGCGCGAGAACCAGCTCCCCGCGGGCACGTTCGCGTCCTTCAGCGGCAAGCTCAAGCGCTTCCGCGGCGACCTCCAGGTCACCATGCCGGAGGTCACGGTCCTCGGGGACGAGGAGGAACCAGGCAACCACCGCCGGCTCACGCCCATCTACCCCGCCACCTCGGCGCTGCCTTCCTTCAGGTTGGCGCAGTGGATCGAGGCCGCGCTCGACGACCTGCCGCCGCTGCCCGACCACCTCCCGGCGTCCCTGAAGGACGAGTACGACCTCGTGGACCTCGACTTCGCGTTCCAGCAGCTCCACCACCCCGACGACCGCGCGAGCGCCGACGCCGCGACGCACAGACTCAAGTTCGACGAGCTGTTCACCCTCCAGGTCGGCCTGCAGTGGCGACGCGTGCGGCTCGAGGCGGAGGTCGCGGGGAAGGACAACAGCCCCGTCGCGGGACGCTTCGCCGCTCGCTTCCTCGAGCACCTGCCCTTCGATCCGACCGGCGCGCAGCATCGCGCGTTCGACCGCATCGCCGCGGATCTGAAGCGCGATCGTCCCATGCACCGCCTCCTGCAGGGGGATGTGGGCTCGGGCAAGACGCTGGTGGCGGTCTGGACCATGCTGTGCGCGGTCGACAACGACCGCCAGGCCGCCCTGATGGCCCCGACCGAGGTCCTCGCCGAGCAGCACCTGCGCACCCTGACCGACCTGCTCGCCCCGCTGGGTGTCAACGTCCTGGACGGCCTGCGCATCGAGGCGCTGACCTCGTCGACGCCCACCTCCGAGCGGCGCCGGATCCTCGGCGAGCTGCTGTCGGGCGACGTCGACGTGATCATCGGCACCCACGCGCTGCTCGAGGAAGGGGTGCGTTTCGCCGACCTCGGGGTCGTCGTCATCGACGAGCAGCACCGCTTCGGCGTCGGCCAGCGGGTGCGCCTGCGCCAGAAGGGCGAGGAGGCGGGCGGTGGTCCGGACGTGCTCGTGATGACCGCGACGCCGATCCCGCGTTCGCTCGCGCTCACGCTCTACGGCGACCTCGACGTGACCGTGCTGGACGAGCTCCCGCCCGGCCGCAAGCCGATCGTCACCCAGCTCATCACGCCCCGCGAGGCGGCGCGGCGCCAGGGCTTGTACGGCTTCGTCCGGGAACAGGCCCAGCGTGGGTTGCAGACCTACGTCGTCTGCCCGCTGGTCGAGGGATCGGAGGCCATCGAGGCTGCGTCCGCAGAGCAGACCCACCGACGGCTGGCGGAGGAGGTGTGGCCGGACCTCGAGGTCGGGCTGGTGCACGGGCGCATGCGCTCCGACGTCAAGGAGGGGGTGATGTCCGCGTTCCGACGGGGCGAGATCCACGTCCTGGTCGCGACGACCGTGATCGAGGTGGGGGTCGACGTGGCCGCGGCCAGCGTCATGGTCATCGAGGACGCGGAGCGCTTCGGGATCAGCCAGCTCCACCAGCTGCGAGGTCGGGTCGGGCGGGGCGCTGAGAAGAGCTACTGCGTGCTCTTCGCCGGCTGGAACGCCCCGCTGACCGATGAGGCCGTGCGTCGGCTCGAGGCCGTGACGGCCACGACCGACGGGTTCGAACTGGCCGAGGTCGACCTCGAGATCCGCGGCGAGGGCCAGCTGTTCGGCGAGCGCCAGTCCGGCCTGCCGGACCTGAAGCTCGCGCGCCTCACCCGCGACCGCAAGCTGATCGAGCAGACGCGCGAGGCTGCCAGGACCCTCGTCGAGGCGGATCCCGATCTCGACGAGCGGACCAACCACGCACTGCGCGCCGAGGTGGTCCGGCGCTACCGCGGTGGCCTCGAGGAGCTCGAGGCGCTCGCGACGGGCTGACACCGCGGGACCGACGAGGGATAGAGGGGAGGAAGGAGCTCGGTGCGAGTCATCGCCGGCATCGCCAAGGGCCGCACCCTGGTCGCGCCCGAGGGTCGACGCGTCCGTCCGACGACCGACCGCACGAAGGAGGCCCTCTTCTCGATCCTGCAGCCCGAGCTGCGCGCGGCGTCGGTAGTCGACCTGTACGCCGGGTCCGGCGCGCTCGGGATCGAGGCGCTCTCACGCGGGTCGGCGCACGCGACGTTCGTCGAGCGTCACGGACGCGCACTCGCGGCGCTCGAGCGCAACCTCGAGGTCACCGGGCTCGGCGATCGGGCCACCATCGTGCGCGCCAGCGTCGGCGCGGCTCTGACGGAGCGGCTGCCCGGCGCCCCCTTCGGTATCGCCCTCCTCGACCCGCCGTACGACATCGACAGCGACCAGCTCGCCGACGTGCTCATGGCGCTCGTGGGCCAGCTCGCGCCCGGCGCCCACGTGACGGTCGAGCTCGGTCACCACGGCGACCCGCCCCGCTGGCCCCCCGGTATCGAGCCGGGCCGGGACCGCCGCTACGGTGACACCCGCCTCCACGAGGGGCACGTCCCACACGACCGCAGCCCGGGAGAAGCAACGTGACCGTCGCGGCCGTGATCCCGGGCAGCTTCGACCCCATCACGATGGGCCACGTCGACATCATCGAGCGGGCGGCGTCACGCTTCGACCAGGTGACCGTGGCGGTGCTCGAGAACCCTTCCAAGCAGCCGCTGTTCACGATCGACGAACGGGTCGAGCTGATCGAGGGCACGGTCGCCCACCTCGACAACGTCAGCATCGCGCGCTTCCGCGGGCTGCTGGTCACCTTCTGCAACGCCCACGGCATCCGGCTCATCGTCAAGGGTCTGCGCGCCGTCAGCGACTTCGAGTACGAGCTGCAGATGGCGCAGATGAACCAGCGCATGGGTGACGTCGAGACGCTGTTCCTCACGACGACGCCGGAGTTCAGCTACCTGTCCTCCTCGCTGATCAAGGAGATCGCGCGGTTCGGGGGACCGCTCGAGGGCTTCGTGCCCGACCTGGTGCAGAAGGCGCTGCGCGAGCGTCTCGGCCACGAGGAGTCCCCCTGAGGGTGCTCAAGGAGGCCGGAGGCCGTTAGCACGACCTGACCTGCGCCCCGCTCCGTGGAGACCTGGCCTCACTGGTGAGCACAACTCTCCACGCAGCGACATGTGGGTACGCTCACCTGGCGCATCCCCCCGAGCGCAAGGCGGTGCCTCATGTCCGCGGACGCGTCCCAACAGACCAGCGAGTACATCACGCCGGCGGCCATCCCGCCGGACGTCGAGGCGAAGCTGCACGTCCTCGAGCGGCTGGTCGCCGACGCGAAGACCGTGCCCCTGTCGGCGAGCATCATGCTGAACCGCGCCGAGATCGATGGCGTCCTGGCTGAGCTGCGGGCCACCATCCCCGAGGAGCTGCGGCAGGCGCGCTGGGTCATGAAAGAACGCGACGAGCTGATCGAGAAGGCGCTGCGCGACGCCGAGCGGCTCGTCGGCGACGCCCAGGACGAACGCGCCCGGTTGATCGCCAAGACCGAGGTGGTCCACGCCGCTAACCGCGAGGCCGACCGCATCGTCGAGGAGGCGCGCGAGCAGGCGCGCCAGATCCGGCTGGAGGCCGAGGACTACGTCGACGCCAAGCTCGCCAACTTCGAGGTGGTGCTCACCAAGACCCTCTCCGCCGTCGAGCGGGGACGGGAGAAGCTGCGGGGGCGGATGGGCACCGACGAGCTGGCCGAGGCCGAGCCCGACGTCGAGGACGACGAGCTCGACGAGGCCTAGTACGAACGACGCCGCATCCGCGGCGTCGATGGAGCGTCCTGCCTCGTCCGCCGACCATCCGTGCGCTCCGCGCGCGTCTCGTGCGCTCGTTCGGGCCGCAGTGGCGTGTGGTACTCTCCCGCACCGGCAGGCACGTAGAGCACCCGGCAAGGATCTGTAGCACCGTGCGCGTAGCGGTCAGTGACCTCGTCGGACGCCCTGGGGAGACCCGTCCACTCGCCCGCGAACTCACCCGTGAGGACCTCGGGGGTGAGCCGTGGGGGCCAGCAGACGACACGCTGTCCGGGCCGCTCCGACTCGACCTCCACCTCGATTCCGTGGTGGAGGGCATCCTCGTGCGCGGCACGGTCGAGGTCGACCTCGAGCTGGCGTGTGCTCGCTGCCTCGAACCCGTCGAGCAGCACGTCGACATCGACGTCGTCGAGCTGTTCCGTCCGGCAGGCGACGAGGACATCGAACCTGGCTACGCGATCGTCGACGAGGCGATCGAGCTCGACACCCTGATGCACGACGCCATCGTCATGGCGGTACCGCTGCGGGTGCTCTGCCGCGAGAACTGCGCCGGCCTGTGCCCCGTCTGCGGCACCGACCGCAACGAGGCCGAGTGCGGACACGATCAGAGCTCCGGCGGCGACCCTCGTTGGGCTCCGCTGAGGCAGCTCGACCTACACGCCCGCAACTGAAGTGCTCAAGTAGCGAAGCGGTAGCACAACCTGAAGTGCTCAAGTAGCGAAGCGGTAGCACAACCTGAAGTGCTCAAGTAGCGAAGCGGTAGCACAACCTGACCGACCTGACCGACGACCCACTCGGAGGATCCGATGGCCGTTCCCAAGCGCAAGATGAGCCGGTCGCGTACGCGCCGCCGGAAGGCCCACTGGCTGCGGATCTCCAAGCCGACATACGCCACCTGCCCGCGCTGCAAGAGCCCGATCCGCCCGCACACGGTCTGCAAGGAGTGTGGAACCTACGCGGGGCGCGAGGTCATCGAAGTCGAGGAGTTCTGAGCGGTGTCCGCGTTCGCCGTCCCGTACCCCGGCCCGTGAGCGCCGGAGGGGATCGGACGAACGTCGAGCAGCTCAGCGACGAACTCGGGGTCCGTTTCCGTCACCCCGACCTGCTCGAACGAGCTCTGACGCACCGTTCGTACGCGTTCGAGAACGGCGGGCTGCGGACCAACGAGCGGCTCGAGTTCCTCGGCGATGCGGTGCTCGCCATCGTGGTCACCGACGCCATCTTCCACGATCACCCGGACGCCCCCGAAGGCGATCTCGCCCGGCTCCGTGCGGCCGCTGTCCGGGCGTCGTCGCTGGCTGACGTCGCGCGCAACCTCGGGTTGGGTCGCTACGTGCGCCTCGGCAAGGGCGAGGAGGCATCGGGCGGCCGGGACAAGGACAACATCCTCGCGGATACGTTCGAGGCGGTGCTGGGAGCCATCTACGAGGATGCCGGCCTCGAGGCTGCCGAGGCCGTCGTGCGTCGGCTGTTCACCGATCGTCTCCACCAGCTAGCCACGCAGGGGGCCGCGCTCGACTACAAAACCAGCCTGCAGGAGCTCGCAGCCGCCGAGTACGAGACGTTGCCGCACTACAGCGTGGTGGCGGAGGGTCCCGATCACGAGAAGACCTTCACCGCGCGGGTCGAGGTCGCGGGACAGGAGCTGGGCACGGGCAAGGGCAAGAGCAAGAAGGACGCCGAGCAGGCCGCTGCGCGCGAGGCCTACACCCGCATCAAGGATGCCGGCGCGGCGCGAGCCGGCGACGAGCTGGGCGAGGTGGGCTGATGAGTGCTCAAGCAGGCCGAAGGCCGGTAGCACGATCGAGTGGTGCTCAAGCAGGCCGAAGGCTGGTAGCACGATCGAGTAGGAGGATCTGAGGGTGCTCGAGCTTCCTGAGGTCGAGGTCCTGCGCAAGGACATCGAGAAGGAGATCGTCGGCAAGCGGGTGAAGGACGTGCAGGTCGAGACCGCCTCGATCGTGCGGCCCTTCCACCGGACGCGACCGCAGTTCGTCGAGGCGCTGGAGGGGCGCAAGATCGAGGCGGTCCGGCGCCGCGGTGCCGTTCTCTTCCTCGATCTCGACGATGGTGTGACCTGGATCATCGACCCGGGCGACCGCGGCACGCTGCACCGTGAGACCGCGACGGCCGATCCCGGTCCCGACACGCACTTCGCCGTGAGCTTCACGATCGGCGGCGCTCTCCACCTGACCGACACCGACCGCGATCCCACCTCACGCACCGGCGTCGTCCCCACGGAGGAGGTCCTGGAGGCGGCCGGCATCGTCGACGACGCGCTCGATCCGTTCGAGGACAACCCCACCTGGATGGAGTTCGGTCACCTGCTGCGACAAGCGGCGATGCCGCTCAAGCAGTTGCTGACCGACAAGCGCGTCATGCTCGGGATCGGGCCCGTCTACAGCGACGAGGTCCTCTGGGAGGCCGGGTTGCGCTTCGACCGCGGCTCCGAGACGCTCACCACGCAGGAGGTGCGCCGCCTCTACCGCGGCATGCACGAGGTGCTCGCGGCGGCGATCAAGCACCGGGGATCGAGCCTCGACGAGTCGCAGCCCGAAGAGGTGCTCGACGACGAGGGCGAGGTCCAGGAACACATCCGGGTGTACGGGCGTGAGGGCTCGCCCTGCTTCCGTTGCCGACAGACCATCGTGAAGGAACGGATCAGGACCCGCGTCTACACCTACTACTGCGAGCAATGTCAGATGTGACCGTCACCGCCCGGCACGTGGTCGTCCACGGCCGGGTGCAGGGCGTCTTCTTCCGTGACAGCACCCGCCGACGGGCCGCGGCATCCGGCGTCACCGGCTGGGTACGCAACAACCCCGACGGTACGGTCGAGGCGTGGCTCGAAGGCGCCCCCGAGGCGGTCGAGGGCATCGAGACGTGGATCCGCGGCGGGGGGCCGTCGCGGGCCGAGGTCCGTCGGGTCGAGGCCGAGCCGGCCGAACCCGAGGGTCACGGATCGTTCCAGGTCCGTCACTGAGAGTCGACGGTCTCGGCGTGGTCATCCGGTCGCGTCCGGTTGGCCTGGGTTGTGCCGCTAGACGGCCCCGCCCGGCCTGAGGTACGCTTTGGTACACGCATCCAGCGGACCGCTGCGGCCCGCCCCGGGCCGTCCATGCACACGTCCGCACGGGACACGACGCACCGCGACCAGCCGGATGAGGGCCAGACGGCCGACGGCACCAACCGCATCCGCCTGTCGGCGCGCACGCGCGTCGAGCAGAGGGAGGAGAGACCGTATGAGCAAGGCTCTGATGGGTTCGTTCGGTACCCCTCGCACCATCGAGTTGCTGGACCAGGTCCGCGCCCTGCGGGCCCGGGTCGAACAGCTCGAGGAGGCGCTCGCCGAGGCGGAGGCCGCCCGCGATGCACGTGAGGCCGAGGTGGTGTCCCTCGAGACCCCCGAGACCGTCAGCGCCTGACGACGCACCGCGCACCATCCTGACGGGCCCCTCCGGGGGCCCGTTTCGCGGTGTGTCAACGGTCGCGGCCGCGGCACCTCCGCGGCGCGTACGAGACCCCGCGCTACCCTTCGCCACCTTCCCCCGCTGACCATCCGCGGCCAGGCCGCGAGAGCGAGGCTTCAGGGGTGTTCCTCAAGTCCCTCACCATCCGCGGCTTCAAGTCGTTCGCGGACCGCACGGAGCTGCCGGTCGAACCCGGTATCACGGTGATCGTCGGGCCGAACGGATCGGGCAAGAGCAACGTCGTCGACGCGTTGTCGTGGGTCCTCGGCACCGCCTCGCCGAAGAAGCTGCGGGGCGGGCAGATGGCCGACGTCATCTTCGCCGGGTCCCCGACGCGCAACCCGCTCGGCCACGCCACCGTCGAGATCGTCATCGACAACAGCGACGGCCAGCTCGGCGAGGGAGGCTTGGGGACGAGCGCCAGCGCGAAGGAGTTCGCCGAGGTCCGCGTGTCACGCGAGATCTTCCCCACCGGCGAGAACGTCTACCGCATCAACGGCGAGGAGTGCCGCGCTCTCGACGTGCAGGAGCTGCTGTCCGACACCGGCCTCGGGCGCGAGCTGCACACGATCATCGGCCAGGGCCAGCTCGACGCGATCCTCAACGCCAAGCCCGAGGACCGACGCGCCTTCATCGAGGAGGCTGCCGGGATCCTCAAGCACCGACGCCGGCGCGAGCGCGCGGTCCGCAAGCTCGAGCAGGTCGATGTGCACATCGACAAGCTGCGCTCGATCCTGCGCGAGCTCCGTCGCCAGCTCCGACCGTTGGAACGACAAGCTGAAGCCGCCAACAAGCTGAGCCAACTCCAGGCCGAGCTCCGGGACGTCCGTGTGACGCTCGTCGCTCACGACGCGGCGGTCCTGGCGAGCCAACTGCACGCGGACGCCACGAGCGGCGAGGAGGTCGTCGAGCGCCTGGTCTCCACCGAACAGGCCATAGCCGAGGTGCGCGAGCGTGAGCAGCGGCTCACCTCGCAGATCCGCGGTCACGAGCCGCGACTCGAGCGCGCCCACGCCACCTACCACGACCTGCGTTCGCTCCTGGAACGGGTCCGCGGCACGGGGGACCTCATCGAGGCCAAGCGGCGCCACCTCATCGAGTTCACCGAGGAGCCCCTGGCTGGTCGCCCTCCAGCAGAGCTGCGCGCAGCCGCGGACCGCGTCGAGGCCGACGGTCGTGCACGTGACGCCGAACGCGACGAGGTGCGGCGCAGCTTCGAGGAAGCGGTCGCGCAGCGCCGTCACGCCGAGTCGGCACGGCGTGAGTACGAGCAGCAACAGCAGGCGGAGGCCCGACGGCGTGCGGAGCAGCGTGAGCGGGTGTTGCGCTGGGAGGGGGAGGTCAGCGCCCTGCGCGGTTCGATCGCGTCGGCCGAGGCGGAGGCGGGACGGGTCGGCGCACAGTTGCAGAGCCTCGACGGCCGCATCGCCGAGGCCGAGGCCGACGTGCAGAAGGTCCAGGACGAGATCCAGCGCCTCGACACCAGCGAGGTCGAGCTCACGGCCGGACTCGAGACGGCCGAGGTCGAGGTCGCAGCGGCACAGCGACAGCTCGACGAGCTGCTGACGCGAGAGCGTGAGCTCGAGCGTGAGCGCTCATCACAGTCCGCGCGGGCCGAGGCGCTGCGCGCCGCCGAGGCTGAGACCAGCGGCGGCGCCGCGGCCCTGCTCGAGTCGGGACTCGACGGGGTCGTGGGCCGTGTCGCCGACGCGCTGCGGGTCCCCAGCGACCTGCAAGCGGCGTTCGCGGCGGCGCTCGGACCGCTGGGCGAGGCGGTGCTCGTCACCAGCCCGGAAGGGGCTCGACGTGCGGTCGGCTGGCTCCGCGAGGTGGGCGCGGGGCGTGCGGTGCTCGTCGCGGTGCGCGGAGCGCGCCCCGCGGCCGACGACCTCGATCCTGGCTTGGTGGAGCAGCTCGCGGCGGTGGGCGCCATCCCGATCGCCTCGACCCTGCAGGGGCGCGGCCGGAGCGTGGACGTCGTCCAGGCACTGCGGGCCGCGCTCGGCGCCACGTTCGTGGTCGATCATCTCGACGCGGCGATCCTGCTGCACGGCCGCCACCCCCGGCTCACCTTCGTGACGCGCGACGGGGACATCGCCGGGCCGTGGGGCATCAGCGGCGGATCCGCCCCGGAGCGCTCCGCCGTCCTGACCGCCGCCGCCGCGGACGAGGCCGAACAGCGTGTGGCGACGCTCAGCGCGGCGCTCGCGGGCCTGCATCGGGACCTCACTGCGGCGCGCGAGGCGCTGGCGAGACGCCATCGGGCACTCAGGGAGGCGACCGACCGCATCAACGAGTCGGATGCGCGCATCACCGGTGCCGCGGAACGCTTGGCACGCGTGAACAAGGAGCTGGCGGCGCTGCAGAACCAGCGCGATGTCATCGCTGCTCAGCACGCCGAGTTGGCCGAGCTGCTCGTGCGGGACCGCGGGACGCTCGACGCGCTGGTCGGTCGCGGACCCGACGCCCGCGACGACACCGACGCGCGGGACGCTGACCCGCGCGAGCTCGAACGGCTGGATGCCGACGTCGAGACCGCGCGCGAGTTGGAGCTCGAGGTTCGGGTCCAGCTCGAGCGGCTCAGCGAGCGCATCCGCAACCTCGAGACCACTGCCGCCGATCTGCGCCGCGAAGCGGATGACGTCGAGCGCGCCCTGGCTGAGGCCGCACGGCGGCGTGAGGCACGGCAGCGTGCGATCGTGCGGTGCCGGGAACTGTCGACCGTCTGCGACGAGGCCATCGCGGCGCTGGGACGTGCCATCGCCGATGCCGAGCAGCACCGTGACCGTCTCGACAGCGAGCTCCGCGCGCAGCGCCAGGAACTCGAGCGTGTCCGAGAGCGAGAGCAGCAGGTAGCTGCGCAGCTCGAGGAGGTCCGTGAGGAACGCCACGCGGCCGATCTGCGCCGAGCCGACCTGGAGCACCGGCGTGAACAGCTGGCGACCCGGGCTGCCGAGCTCGGTCTGTCGCTCGACGAACTGGACGACGAGCAGCCCGCCGCGTTCGACGCCGACCGTGACGCGCTGACCGAGCGCGAGGATCTGCTGGTCCGGCGCATCGGACTGCTCGGACGCGTGAACCCCCTGGCGCTCGAGGAGTTCCAGGCGCTGGAGGAGCGCCACGCGTTCCTATCGGGTCAGCTCGACGATCTGCGCCGGTCCAAGCGCGATCTCGAACAGGTCATCGAAGCCGTCGACGACCGCATCCGGCAGGTCTTCATGAGCGCGTTCGAAGACGTGGCCCACGAGTTCGAGACCGTGTTCGGGCAGATGTTCCCCGGTGGGCACGGGCGGCTCGTGCTCACCGACCCAGACGAACCCCTCACGACCGGGGTCGAGGTCGAGGCACGTCCACCGGGCAAGCGCGTGAAGCGGCTGTCGCTGCTCTCCGGCGGCGAGCGTTCGCTCACGGTGCTCGCGTTCGTGTTCGCCATCTTCCGGGCTCGGCCCTCGCCGTTCTACGTGCTCGACGAGGTGGATGCCGCGCTCGACGATGCCAACATCATCCGGCTTGTCGACGCGATCGAAGCCTTCAAGGAGCGCAGCCAGCTCATCGTCGTCACCCACCAGCGGCGGACGATGGAGATCGCCGACGTGCTGTACGGCGTGACGATGAACCGCGACGGGATCAGCAAGGTCGTCGCCCAGCGTCTCGAAGAGGGCGAGCCGCTGTCGGCCTAGGGCGGGTACCGTCTCGGGCCCGTCGACGTGGGGTTGCAGCGTGGAGATCGTGATCGCCATCAGCGTCGTGGTGGTCATCAGCGCCTTGGTCGCCGGCTTCGTCGTGGCCCGACGACCGCCCGACCAGCCGCCGGCCGGGTCCGAGGGCACCACGACCCTCGAGCTCGATCGGGATGAGCTCACTGACACCGACACCGCGGTGCTCGACGTCCCACCGACGCCGCCGGTCGCCGAGCCGGAAGTGGCTGAGCCGGAAGTGGCTGAGCCGGAGGTGGCTGAGCCGGAGGTCGTCGAGCCGGAGGTCGTCGAGCCGGAGGTCGTCGAGCCGGAACCGCTCACCCTCGGCGAGCGCTTCCGCCGCCGCCTCGTCCGGACCCGCAACGTGCTGGGCACCAGCGTCGCCGAGCTGTTCGGGCGCGGCATCTCCGACGAGGCATGGGAGGGCCTGGAGGAGGCTCTGATCGGCGCCGACGTGGGGGTCGAGGCCTCCCTCGCGATCGTCGAGGAACTCCGACGCCGCGCCCGTGAAGAGGGGGTGAGCACCGGCGACGGCGTCCTGCGCCTGCTCAAGGAGGAGCTGAAGCAGGCGCTCGCCGTCGGTGACCGCTCGCTCGCCCGGTCCACCGACGACGACCCGACCGTGTGGCTGGTCACGGGCGTGAACGGGACCGGGAAGACGACCAGCATCGGCAAGCTCGCCGCGCGTGAGCAGCGCGACGGCCGCCAGGTCGTGCTCGGTGCTGCTGACACCTTCCGCGCCGCCGCGATCGAACAACTCGGACTGTGGGCCGAGCGCAGCGGATCGCGTCTCGTCTCCAAGGGGGCAGGCGCCGACCCCGCGTCGGTGGCCTACGACGCCTACCTCGCCGCGAAGGCGACCGACGCCGACATCGTGATCGTCGACACCGCGGGGCGCCTGCACAACAAGCGCGAGCTCATGGACGAGCTCGGCAAGGTCAAGCGGGTGCTCGAGAAGCAGGCTGGTCAGCTGGAGGAGACCTTGCTCGTGCTCGATGCCACCGTGGGCCAGAACGGGATCGCACAGGCGCGGGCGTTCCTCGAGGCGGTCGACGTGAGCGGTCTGGTGTTGACCAAGCTCGACGGCACGGCCAAGGGCGGGATCGTCATCGCGGTCCAGCGCGAGCTCGGTCTGCCGGTGAAGCTCGTGGGGCTGGGCGAGGACATCGACGATCTCGCCGACTTCGACGCCGATGCGTTCGTGGATGGCCTGTTCGCGGAGGTCAGTGTCGGCTGAGGCTTGCCGATCGGGCGGGCACGAGCGAGATCGTGAAGCGTGCCCCCGGGGCATCGATGTCCTCCAGCCACAGCTCCCCACCCATCGCTGCCATCAGCCCGGTAGCGATCGGAAGGCCCAGGCCGCTGCCTCGCTGGTGCGCCATCGTGTCCTCCACCTGGAAGAACCGGTCGAAGATCCGTTCCTGGTGCTCCGGAGCGATCCCGGGCCCGTTGTCGGCGACGGTCAGCAGTACCGTGCCGTCGACGAGCCGCCACGAGACCTCGACCTCGCTACCCCCGTGGTCGAACGCGTTGGACACCAGGTTCGCGATCACCTGCCGCAGCCGGTTGGGATCGGCGTGCACCGCGAGGTCCGGTCCCGCGGTGCGGATCCGGGAGGCGTGCGGGGACTCGTCTCGCACGGTCGTGACGACCTCGGCCAACGCGACATCGCGCGGCTGGACCTTCAGTTTCCCACGGTCCAGGTGGCTCACGGTCTGCAGGTCGTCGACGAGGTGCGCGAGCCGGCGCGCCTGGCTCAGCAACGACCCCAGCAGCTGTCCCGTCTGCTGCTCGCTGAGGTCCAGCTCGGGTCGCAGCAGGGTCTCGGCGAACCCGAGGACGGCGGTGAGGGGCGTACGCAGCTCGTGGGAGGTGATCGCCACGAAGTCGGTCTTCATCTCGTCGAGCTGGCGGTACTCCTCCACGAGGGCTGCCTCCTTCTCGAAGGCGCGCGCGGCTTCGATCACGAGCCCCATCTGATCGGCGAGGCGCTTGAGCATGCCGAGCTGTTCGGTGCCCAGGGCGGTCGTGTCGCCCGACTGCACGACCAGCGCCCCGGACGTGCCGGTCTTGGCGTGGAACGGGGCCGCCACCTGCACCACCGGGTCGGACCCTCCCAGGCGGTCGGCGGTGTCCGCGTCGGCCAGCTGCGATCGCCCCGACTCCAGCGCGCTCGCCACCGGGCCGTGGGGTCGGGGCGCCACGACCTCTCCGACGGCCGCGCCGGGGATGGTGGATGCGGCCAGCACCGGTCCCGCATCGCCTACGACGATCAGGCTGACGCCGGGCAGATCGAGCTGAAGCGCGACCTCGTGGACCATCCGGTCCAGGGCATCGATCTCGACGCTGGCGATACCGGCCACGACGACGCGCTGCATCGCCGTCACCTCGCGACTCGTGGCGGCGCTCTGTTCGGCGAGCAGGGTCGCCCGCCGGGTCTCGCGCTCCGACACCTCCCGCCGGGCCTCCGCGTCACGTGCCAGCCACCCGAGGGCGACCCCGAGCACCACCGCGAGCCCGAAGCTCAGAGCGGCGATCTCCCACGTCGGATCGACCTGCCAGACGGTCACTCTCAGGATCTGGCGCGCCACCTCGGCGACCGCGACGACGCCGATCGCCAGGAGCGCACCGGTGAGAGCGAACTTGAACGCCCCGATGACGAGCAGGACCAGCAGCAACGCGCCCGTGAGCGGGATCTCCTCGGCCCCGAGGAGCAGCGAGGGGAGGCTGAGGAGGACGGCGTCCAGACCGAACGTGACCCGAGCGAAGCGCTCCAGATCGCTGCGACCGAGCTGCTGGATGGTGCCGAGCGCGATGACGCCGAGCGCTGCGGTGAGGGTCAGCACCACCCACATCGCGGCCGTCGCGGCCTCGCCGAGGTCCGGTTCGCGGAGGACCATGAGGGCCGCGCCGTAGGCGGCAGCGCCCAGCCGCAGCGCGCCCGCCGCGCGTTCGCGCGACCGTCGCCAGTTGAGCGGTCCGATCCGGTCGGACGGGGGACCGGGGTCACCAGCGGGCACGGCGGAACGAGCCTCGCCACGTTGCTGACCGGTCTGCACGAGCAACCCCCTGTCGGCGCCGCCCCGACGCCCAGGACCTGCTCCCCGTCTCTCGCGATGGTACGCCACGTCCCCGGGCAGGTCGTGCTGCTTCCCTCACGGGACAGGGCCAGGAGGCGTCCCGGTACGCTTGCGTCCATCCCGTGGAGAGGTAGACCGTGTTCGAAGCGCTGTCCGAACGACTCGACGGCGTCCTCGACCGCATCCGTGGGAAGGGCCGTCTCGACGAGGAGACGGTCGACGAGACCCTCAAGGAGATCCGCCTCGCGCTGCTCGAGGCCGACGTCAACTTCAAGGTCGTCAAGGACTTCGTCGCCCGCCTCCGCGAACAGCTCGTAGGGGAGGAGATCGCCAAGGCCCTCAACCCCAGCCAGCACGTGGTCAAGGCGGTGAACGCCGAGCTCGAACGCGCTCTCGGCGGCGACGTCGTCCCGCTCGACCTCGGCAAGGACAGGCCGGCCGTCATCATGCTCGCGGGTCTGCAGGGATCGGGGAAGACGACCGCGACCGGCAAGCTCGCCGCCCACCTCAAGAGCAAGGGTCGCAACCCGATGGTGGTGGCCTGCGACCTTCAGCGTCCCGCCGCCGTCCAGCAGCTCCGCGTGGTCGCGGAACAGGCCGGCGTACACGTCTACGCGCCGGTCGAGGCCGGCGATCCGGTGCCGGTCGCGCGCGAGTCGATCGACAAGGCACGCCAGACGGGGTGCGACGTCGTGATCGTCGACACCGCGGGACGGCTGCACGTCGACGCCGAGATGATGGCGCAAGCACGCGACATCCGCGACGCCGTCGATCCGGTCGAGACCCTTTTCGTCATCGACGCGATGATCGGTCAGGAGGCCGTCAACGTCGCGAAGGCGTTCCTCGACGACGTCGGCTTCGACGGCGTGATCCTCTCCAAGCTCGACGGTGACGCGCGCGGCGGCGCGGCCCTGTCCGTCCGCGAGGTGACCGACCGGCCGATCAAGTTCGCCTCGATCGGTGAGAAGCTCGAGGACTTCGAGGTCTTCCACCCCGACCGTCTCGCTGGCCGCATCCTCGGCATGGGCGATGTGATGACGCTCATCGAGAAGGCCGAGGAGGCGTACACCGAGGAGGAGCAGCAGCGCGCCGAGGAGGCGCTGCTGTCGGGCGACTTCAGCCTCGAGGACTTCCTCGAGCAGATGCAGATGTTGAAGAAGATGGGTCCACTCCAGGGACTGCTCGGGATGCTCCCGGGGATGGGCAAGCAGCTGAAGGACCTCGATATCGACGACAAGCAGGTCGGCAGGGTCGAGGCCATCATCCGCTCGATGACCCCGCAGGAGCGACGCAACCCCAAGGTGCTCAACGGCAAGCGTCGCAAGCGCATCGCGACGGGTTCGGGGACCACGGTCACCGAGGTCAACCGGCTGGTGAAGCAGTTCCGCGAGGCTCAGAAGCTCATGAAGTCGGTGTCGAAGATGGCCGGCGGCATGGGGGGCCCCCAGCGCGGGGGCGGGAAGCGGCGGGGCGGGCAGCCCAGCGCGCGTCAGCAGGTCCAGGCGCTGCGCCAGCTGCAGCAGAGCGGCGGCGTGCGGGGCGGCGGACTCGGCGGCTTCCCCGGGCTCTCGCCGGCACCCAAGGACGACCGCTGACCGGCGGTGTGACGCGCTGAGCGGTGGCGGGTACCCTCCCCATCGCGTCGTCCTCGGGCCCGCCCCCTGGACGTTGCCGCAACCAACGAGAGCGTGCGAACGGCCTCACGGCCTTCTAGAGCACGGGTCGAGCCCGCCCCGCCAGTCCGCGACCCCGCGGCCGCGTGGGTACCGCCCGACCACGACGCCGCGGCGACCGTCGCCCGGCACGGACCGGAGACCATCCATGGCCGTCAAGCTGCGCCTCCGACGCGAGGGCACGAAGAAGACCCCCCACTACCGCATCGTCGCTGCGGATCACCGCTCGCCACGCGACGGGCGCTTCATCGAGATCATCGGGCACTACCACCCGCTGCGCGAGCCGTCCGGCATCGAGGTCGACGCCGAGCGCGCGCTGCACTGGCTGCGCAACGGCGCCCAACCCACCTCCGCGGTCGAGAAGCTCCTGCGCATCAGCGGCGTGTGGGCGGAGTTCAAGCCCGGCGACGAGCCCACCCGCGACCGCTCCCAACGCGAACGCGAGAAGGTCAGCAGGAAGAAGCGCGAGAAGCAGCGCGAGGCTGCCGAGGCGGCGGCCGCGCCGGCCGTGCTCAAGCAGCAAAGCGGTAGCACAACTGACGAGGCCGCCCCGGCAGAGCCGTCTGAGTCCGACGCGATCGAGGAGAGCAGCGAGTGAAGGCCAAGGAGGTCCTGGAGTACGTCGCCAAGCAGCTCGTCGACAACCCCGACGATGTCGAGGTCGTCAAGGTGGACGGCGAACGCAACACCGTCCTCGAGCTGCACGTCAACGACGACGACCTCGGCAAGGTCATCGGCAAGCGGGGCCGCACCGCGAAGGCTCTGCGCACGCTCGTCAAGGCCGCCGCGTCGCTCGATGGGGACAACGTCACCGTCGACATCGTGGACTGATGTGTCCGGGGCCGACGAGGTGCTCGTGGGGCGCATCATCAAGCCTCACGGCATCCGCGGCGAGGTCACGGTCGAGGTCCTTTCCGATGTCGCAGGCCGGTTCGACGTGGGCGCGAGCGTGCGCAGCCTCGACGGCACGTTGACCGTCGTGACATCGCGACCGCACCAGGGTCGCCTCCTCGTGCGGTTCGAGGGCGTCACCACCCGCAGCGACGCGGAGCTGCTGCGTGGCCTCGAGCTCACCGCAGAGGCGGCGGATCTCAGCGCGACCGAGACCTACTTCGCCCACGAGCTCGTCGGGCTCCCCGTTCGCCTGGCGGTCGACGGTCGCCATCTGGGGACGGTCGCGGCACTGATCGAGCTCCCCGATCAGGCTGGCTACGACCTGCTCGAGGTCCATCGGAGCGATGGCTCGACGTGGTTGCTGCCCACCGTCGACGAGTACGTCGAGGTGGTCGAGACCGACGAGGGCCTGCACCTGGGGGTGGTCGATCCCCCCGAGGGGCTGGTCGACGGCGAGCCGTTGTGATGCGCATCGACGTCATCACGATCTTCCCCGAGTTCTTCGAGGGACCGTTCTCGGCGTCACTGCTCGGCAGAGCGTCGGCGGCCGGCACGGTCGAGCTGCACGTGCACGACCTGCGTGGCTGGACCGACGACCGCCACCGCACCGTCGACGACGCGCCGTACGGGGGTGGAGCCGGGATGGTCATGCGCGCCGACGTGTGGTTCCGGGCTGCCGAGGCGGTGTGGGGGAACGACGCGCCGCAGGGGGTGGAGGGGCCACGTCCGCGCACGATCGTGCTCACTCCTCGCGGCCGCCTCTTCGACCACGACCTCGCCCAGGAGCTGGCGGCGGAGGCTCGCCTGGTGCTCTGCTGTGGCCGGTACGAAGGCATCGACGAGCGTGTCCACGACGTCGTCGCCACCGACGAGGTGTCGATCGGCGACTACGTGCTCGCGGGCGGCGAGGTCGCTGCGGCCGTGATCGTCGAGGCGGTCACACGCCTGGTCCCCGGCGTGATGGGCAACGAGGCGTCGCCGGAGGACGAGTCGTTCCGCGACGACCTGCTCGAGTACCCCCAGTACACCCGGCCGGCCGAGATCGTCGGCCACCGTGTCCCCGACGTGCTCCTCAGCGGTGACCACGGGGCGATCGCCGCGTGGCGGCGCGAGCAGGCCGAGGCGATCACCCGTCGTCGGCGCCCCGACCTGTGGGACCGACGCGGTGGCTCCTCCGAGGACCTCCCCCCTTCCTCCGGGGACGTTTGACCCATCTCGGAGGACCGACGTATCCTCCCTGTCTGCTCTGCGCCGATCGCTCGCCCGCGCGCAGCACGTGCACCGCCCCCGCCACCACACCGGCCGACCTCGGGTCGTGCGCCGCCCCGGACGACCACAGGAACGGACACGTCATGAACAAGCTCGACATGGTCGAGGAGCAGCACCTGCGTGAGGTGCCCGACTTCCGACCGGGCGACAACGTCAAGGTGCACGTCCGCGTCGTCGAGGGCAC
Source organism: Actinomycetota bacterium (assembly GCA_019347575.1). NCBI lineage: Bacteria > Bacillati > Actinomycetota > Actinomycetota bacterium. Next base: position 51,893 of record JAHWKY010000013.1, read on the forward strand.
GCGCTCCCGCATCCAGGTGTTCGAGGGCGTCGTCATGCGCCGTCAGGGTGGAGGTGTGCGCGAGACGTTCACCGTGCGCAAGGTGTCCTTCGGGGTCGGTGTCGAGCGCACGTTCCCCGTGCACAGCCCGATCATCGACCAGATCGAGGTGACCCGTCGCGGGAAGGTGCGTCGCGCGAAGCTGTACTACCTCCGTGAGCGGCGGGGGAAGAAGGCGCGCATCAAGGAGAAGCGCGACGCGCAGACGTGATCGGCTACGCACCGACGCTGTCGCTGCTGGCGTAGGCTCGCCCGATGACCGAACCCGAAGAGCGTCCCGTGGTGACCCACGGCGAGATGTTCCACGCGAGACGGCGACCGGCCGCCGACGCCGAACCCCAGGAGCCGGCGCCCGACGATGGCCTCGAGCCCGCCGGCGACGGCCCCGATGCTCCCGACGATGACGGCTCGGTCCTGCAGTTCCTGCGCGAGCTGCCGGTCCTGCTGTTCGTGGCCTTCCTCCTGGCGTTCCTCCTCCGGACGTTCGTCGTGCAGGTGTTCTACATCCCGTCGAGCTCGATGGAGCCGACGCTGCAGATCAACGACCGGATGATCGTCGAGAAGATCACCTACCGTCTCCGCGAGCCCCGCCACGGCGAGATCATCGTCTTCGAGGGCGAGAGCAGCGACCCCTTCGCCGACGACCGTGGCACGCTGTCGCGGGTCGCGAACCGGGTAGGTCAGTTCCTCGGGATCGTCCCCGCCAACGCCCGCGATTTCGTCAAGCGCGTGATCGGCCTCCCCGGAGACGAGATCCGGATCGACGACGAGGGACACGTGTTCGTCAACGGGATCCAGCTCGACGAGACCGACTACGTGCTGCCGCAGCAGCGCTCCTTCGGGCCGATCACGGTCCCCGACGGCAAGCTGTTCGTGCTCGGTGACAACCGCTCCAACTCGTCCGATTCACGCGGCGGCCTCGGCTTCGTCAGCCGCGATCACGTCGTGGGACGCGCGATGGTGATCATCTGGCCGCCGAGCCGGTTCGACGGCGTCGGCGTCCCCGACATCGGTGACATCCCCGACGTGCCACCGGCCGAGGACTCCAGCGCGGCGTACCAGGACGCAGCGTGAGCCGACGACGCTGCGTACCCTCGGTCCGATGAGCCCCGACGACCTCGACGCCTACGAGAACGATCTCGAGCTGCGGCTGTACCGCGAGTACCGCGACGTCGTCCGCACCTTCCGTTTCGTGGTCGAGACCGAGCGCCGCTTCTACCTCGCGAACCGCGTCGAGGTGACGCCACGGGGCGAGGGCGACAGCATGTACTTCGAGCTCGATCTCGAGGACGCCTGGGTCTGGGACATGTACCGCCCCGCCCGGTTCATCAAGAAGGTCCGCGTGCTGACCTTCCGCGACGTCAACGTCGAGGAACTGGCCCACGACGACGACGCCATCGACAAGCTGCTCGACAGCTGACGTGGGTTTCAACGCGAACCGGCGGTACCGGGACGACAAGCGCAACGACATCGTCCTGCTCGTCACCGCGGCCGCGATCGTGGTCGGCCTGCTCCTGTGGGCCACCGGCATCCTCGGCTGACCTCCGACCGTTCACCGTGGTCGGCTGCCACCACTTCGTCACCCGATCCGTTCGGATATGCGAGCGATGTGGGGGACGAAGTGACGAGTGGACGAGGGACTGGGGCCGCCGGCAGCCTCGGCTGACCTCCAGTTTCCACAGGCGCGGGACACGTCACCGACCGCAGAGGGCGTGGGGCGACGTAGCGTCGCGGCTATGCCCACCGAACCCGCCCCCTCGCCCCGCGCCGCGACCGGCGCCCACGGCGAGGACCTGGCCGCCGACCACCTCCGCGCCAACGGCTACGTCGTGCTGGCAAGGAACTGGCGCCTCGCCGCCGGCGTGCTCCGGGGTGAGCTGGACCTGATCTGTCGCGCCCCGGACGGGGCACTCACGTTCGTCGAGGTGAAGACCCGCCGGGCGGGCGGACGCTTCGGCGGACCGCTGGCTGCGGTGACCCCCGCGAAGCAGGCCAAGATCCGCTCGCTCGCGCTGGCGTTCCTCCGGCAGTCCGGCCTCGCCGCCCGGACCCTCCGCTTCGATGTCGTGGGCATCGAGGTGGGCGACGGCACGCCGCGCATCACCCACCTCGAGAGTGCGTTCTGATGGGCTTCGCCACGGTCCACGCCATCGCGCTGCTCGGTGTGAGGGGCCGTGACGTTCGGGTGGAGTGCAACGCGAGCGTGGGCTTGCCCACGACCCGGATCACCGGACTGCCAGACACCGTCATCCGGGAGGCCGCCGAGCGGGTCAAGTCAGCGGTGCAGCGCTCCGAACTCGGGTGGCCGGACCAGCGCATCGTCGTCAACCTCGCTCCGGCTGGACTGCCGAAGTCCGGTACCGGCTTCGACCTCGCGATCGCGCTCGCGGCACTGGGCGCGACCGAGCAGATCGACGACACCGCGCTATGCGACGTGTGGGCGTTCGGTGAGCTCGGTCTCGACGGCGACACCAACCCTGTCGCGGGTGCCCTCCCGGTCGCGAAGACCGTGCGCGATCTCGGCGGGCGTCGCCTGTTCGTCACCGAGACTTCGGCACCCGAGGCGGCACTCATCGAGGGCATCGAGGTTGTGCCGGTGGCCAACCTCCGGGAGGCGTACGCCATCCTCCGGGGCGAGCAGGCGCCCCGCACGATCGCCGCCGCCCCGACCGTGGTCGAGATCGCTGGGCCGGACCTGCGCGATGTGCGAGGCCAGGCGACGGGGCGCCGCGCGATCGAGATCGCGGCGGCCGGAGGCCACCACCTGCTCCTCGCCGGGCCCCCAGGCTGCGGCAAGTCCATGCTCGCTGCGCGCCTGCCATCGGTGCTCCCGCCGCTCGCCATCACCGAAGCGCTCGAGGTGGCGTCCATCCACTCGATCGCAGGCACACGTGAGCCGGACGCTCCTCTCCCTCGGCGGCCCCCCTACCGCGATCCCCACCACGGCACATCCGCCGTCGGCCTCATCGGTGGGGGCACCGGCATCGCGACCCCCGGCGAGCTCAGCTTGGCGCACCCCAGGGTGAGACCATGTCACTAGGCGACGGTAAGTTCCGAACATGCGTGCAGCCATCTACGTCCGCATCAGCGACGACCGCGAATCCACCGGTCTCGGTGTGGCCCGCCAAGAGGCCGACTGCCGGGCCCTCGCCGAGCAGCGCGGCCACGAGATCGTCGAGGTCTACACCGACAACGATCTGACCGCGGCCGACCCGCGTAAGCCACGTCCCGGCTATCAGCGCCTCATCGCCGACATGGAAGCAGCCGCCTGGGACGTGCTGATCGTGTGGGACCTGGACCGACTTCACCGGCGCCCGGCCGAGCTCGAGAGCTTCTTCGAGGCGTGGGACCGTTCCGGTCAGCCGGCGCTGCTGAACGTCGGCGGGGAGGTCGATCTGGCCACGCCGCAGGGCCGGTTGGTGGCCCGGATGAAGGGCACGGTGGCGGCGTACGAGGTCGAGCAGCTGCGGCGCCGGATCCGCCGCAAGGCTGAGGAGCTAGCCCGGGCCGGCAAGGTCGGGGGTGGGGGGACGCGCCCCTTCGGGTTCGAGCCTGACCGTGTCGCGATTCGCGAATCGGAGGCGGTGCTGATCCGTGAGGCGGCGTCGAGGGTGGCGGCGGGGGAGACGCTGCGGTCGGTGATCGCTGACTGGACCGAGCGTGGCGTGGAGACGGTGACCGGGGCCGGGTGGAGCCACCAGGTGCTGCGGCACATGCTGTGCTCGCCACGGATCGCGGGGCTGCGGCAGCACCACGGCGAGGTGGTAGCTGAGGCGGTGTGGCCGGCGATCGTGGACAGGGTGACGTGGCAGCGTGTTCGCGCGGCGATCGACGACCGTGCGGCCGCGTACGCGCACAGGCGCGCGTCGCGCCGCTACCTGCTCACCGGCGGTGTGGCGACGTGTGGGCGGTGCAGCAACCGGCTGGTGGCGCGGCCGCGGGAGGACGGGTCCCGCAAGTACGTGTGCGCGGCCGAGCCGATGCACGGTGGCGGGTGCGGCCGGATGGCGATGCTCGCCGATCCGTTTGAGGAGTGGGTCGCCGCCCAGCTCGGGATGCGGCTGGACAGCGACGCGTACCGGCAGGCCCGATCCGAGCGCAACGGCGACGAATCGGAGGTCGCCACGTTGATGGCGGCAGTGGAGCGGGACGAGGCCATGCTGACCCAGCTCGCCCGTGACCACTACACCGACGGGCTGATCGGCCGGGGCGAGTACCTGGCGGCACGTTCGGGGCTGGATGCGCGCCTGGCCGGGTCGCGCCGCGAGTTGGAGCGGCTGCGTACCTGCGACGTGCTCGACGGGTTGTCGCCGGTCAGCTTCGCGGGGGACTGGGACGGGATGAGCTTCGGTCAGCGCCGCGCCATCGTCGAGGCTCTCATCGAGACGGTGACCGTCAACGCGGCGGTGAGGGGCCGGAACTTCTTCGACCCGGGCCGGGTCGCGATCGCGTGGCGGGTCTAGCCAGCCAGTCCGTCGCGGGGGCGTCGTAGTCGGCCTGGATGGCCGCTGCCGGCTCGGGCCTCTTCGGTACCGGTACCTCTGCCACCGCGGGCTCACAGCGACCTGGCACTGTCCCAGGCGTGGGTCAGCCTGTGACCTCGCTGCACAGGGCGGATCCGGTCACATCCGGGTCGTCGGCGGACTGGCAGATGTTGTCCAGCCACGTCTCCGGGTCGACACCGTCCAGCGCGCCGGGATGGTCCTCGGCCGCATCGGCGAACGCGGCCAGGTCCTGGCATGCGATGACGGCGGGGTACAGGTCCTCGTTGGTGTCCTGCATCGCGTCGACCGCGGCAGCGTCGGCGAACGCGTCGCCGCACTCGGCGGTGTACGCCGGCGCGATCGGCACGTCGGTCTTCTCCGGCACGGTCGGTGACTCGATGACGGTGAGGTCGTCGGAGGTGTCGCCGCATCCGGCCAGCGTGAGCGTCAGGACGATCGTCAGCAGGCATGTGCGGTGGATGGTCATCAGAACCCCCGTTCGTGCCGGGTGAGGTTGTCCAGGGCGGCTTCGGCGATGCGGCGGGTGACGTCGAACTCGTCCATCACTTCGTCGGGGCCGACGCCTTCGCCCAGATCGGCCATGCGGTCACAGAAGCCTGCCAGAGCTTCGACCGGGACGAGACGGGAAGCGGCTTCGCGGTCGACCTGGGCCTCGTCGATCGCGACTCGGGAGGCCCACGTGTCGGGCATGGCTGGGTGGTGGGCGCCGCCGCCGCGCTCGTCGTGGACCAGCTCGTGCGCCAGGACGTCGCGACGTTGCTGCTGGGTCAGGGCACGGTCGAGGACGATCGCGGCGCCGTGCTCGTCGGGCAGGTACATGCCGCCGCCGACGCTGGCGGGCAGGTTGCGGATGAGCAGGAGCAGGTGGGGTCGTTCGCGCAGGCTCCGCCACGGGTTCCACGTCATGACGGGGAGTCGAGCCGCCCGGTGCGACATCACGCCTTGGGGCGCTTGAAGAAGCACAGGTACGCGTAGCCCTTGACGTTCCCAGAGAACGAGCCCGTGAGTGGGATCGACTCGTAGCTCACCATCTCCCAGTTGTCGGACCCCATCTCGTTCAGGTGCTCCATGAACCGCTCGACCTCTTTGGCCTGGCGCTTCGACCCCCACTTCTCGGAGATGTTCAGCTCAGAGATCTTGTATTCCCAGCCTGCCATCGTGATGCCTTCAGTCGGTGCGCTCCTCGAGCTGGCGCCGCAGCTCCCTGACCTCGTCTTGCAGTTCACGGACCAGCGTGGCGAGCTGCTCGATGCTGCCGTCGTGCGCGGCCGTGCCGCCGGGCACCTCGGGCTCCATCTCGGCGGGGTCGGCGCCCTTGCTGATCCGGTCGAGCGCGTCGGGAAGCCACTTCAAGGCGGTGGAGATCTTCGCGAGCGTGACGTAGTCGTAGGAGCTGCGGGCGGCGGTCTCGACGTTGCGGATGGTGCTGGGGTCGAAGCCGGCGGCTTCGGCGAGTTCCTTCTGCTTCATGCCGAGCTCCGCCCTGCGGTTCTTGACGGCGGCGGCGACGGCCTGCCAGTCGGGTGTCGTCATGGGCTGAACCGTCCTCGATCGGTGCCGCGACATCCACCACGCTAGCGCGACGTAGCGCGACGTCGAGGGCAGTTACACGCTTGTTTTTTCGCAGGTCAGGGCGGGTTTGACGCTTCGCACGTCGCGTGTCGCGCTCGGTCGCGCGTGTGCGCGCTACGTACCAGGACAGAGCGCGTAGCGCACGTCGTCGCGGAAAGTCGCGGTCGTTCGTTGACGTCGCGCGACGTCGCGCGTAGTGTCGCGCTACGAACCGAGATGGAGCGCGACGAGTGGTCAGCAGCAGGCGGATCCGGATCAACCGAGAGGCGCTCATCGCGCTGCGCCGGAAGTCGGCTCTTAGCGTCACCGAGCTGGCTACGAAGGCGAAGCTCAGCCACGGCACCGTCATCGATCTCGAGAGCGGTCGCCGTCAGGGCTCGGCCAAGACGATCCGCGCGCTCGCGCAGGCGCTCGGTGTTCACCCCGATGCGCTCATCGCCAACCCGGTTGAGTCCGAGCCCGAGGCGGTGGCGTGATGGCGACCACGTTCAGCCCTGCCGTGCTCGCCAAGGCCGACGACTGCACCGTCACCCACGCGGTGGGGGAGCTGTACACGGTCGTGTCCCCGTCGGGCGCAACCTACGGCGTCCACACCGACGGCAAGACCGGCGTGTGCAACTGCCCGGCCCGCACGCCGCGGTGCGCCCACCTCGCCGCGGCGCTGGTGCACATCTCCGACGGGCGCCTCGACCTGCGCGACCCCGCCCCGCCCATCAGCGATCCGTTCGAAGGCCTGGTCAACGACGACGACCCCGACCGTGTGTGGGGCCGTCGATGAGCGTCACCGGGTACAGCCGCTACATGACCGAGGGCGACTACGAGGCCGAGGAGCGTGGCCGCGACCTCCGCGAGAAGTTCACGCGCAGCCTCAAGCCGCAGCCTCACCTGACCGAACCGGAGCGGATCGCCGAACTCGAGCGGGTCGCCGCGTCGGTGGACGTGAACGTGGACGACCGGGCCCGTGCCAAGCAGCTGCTCGACGTCATCGCCGAGCACGCGCCCGAGATGGTTGAGGTGGCCGATTCCCGCTGGCTGGTGCGCTGCGGTTGCGGGGAGACGTTGACGCGCTGTCCGGGCCTGATCGTGGAGCACATCTCCACCGAGCGGTACGCGTGGCGTGCCCACGAGGCCCATGTCCGCCAGGTCGCTCGCGGGGCGGGGGTGGCTCGTGTCTGAGCGTCGCTGGACCGATCAGGACGTCGCCGAGGCTGTCGAGCGGTCCACGGTCGCGTCGGGGGTGCCGCTGAAGGTCGAGGATCCGGCGACGTTGGCACGCATCGCGACGATCGCCCGGACCGTCGACACGGTCCGCGAGGTCGAGGCGGGTGCCGCATGAGCACCGTTGATTCGTGGCTGCTCCTGATCGGTCTGCTCGCTGTGCTCACCGTGATCGCGGTCGTGGCGACGCTCCGGCTCGAGCAGCGCTGGGACCGTGACGAGATCGACGAGCTGGTCCGCCAACGTCGTGCGCGTGAGCGGTCGGGCGTCGGCACGTCCCACTCCGTATCCGAACCCGGCACTTCACCCGGCCGGGTGCCCTTCCGCGATGAGGGCTGCGGGGTGGGACGTGCGGGCGGCTGGCCCGCTGACGTGGACGTGTTGCTCGTCGGCCAACAGCAGCCCCGACCGTTGGCGGGTCGGCCGCACCGGACCTGAACGAGAAGCGGCCTGCCGGTCGCGCACCACGGGGGTGAGCACACGAACCGGCAGGCCAGAGCGAGGAGAGCGTACATGCACAAGGTTGAGGTCATGTTCCGCGATGACGGCCACGTCGTCCATCACGACGTGCTGGCGACCGACGATCAGGGGCACGAGTTGACCGGGCTCGTATACCCGCCCGAGCCGCTGTCGTGCGGGTGCGATACCGGCCCGCGCGTGTTCGTCGAGGGTGACGGCGGGGACGGCTGCTGTGTCGATCTGATCCGGGCGTTCGTGACGGCCGTCGAGGAGGTACTGGCGGTCCCCAATCCGCACGTGGGGGAGGAGTGCCCGTACCGGGACTTGGTGGCGGTCCCGTCGTGACCGACCTGATCGCGTTCACCGTCCCTGAGACCCCGGCCGATGCGGTCGCCGAGATCGCTCGTGTGAAGGCGGCCGAGTCGCTGATCGCCGGCCACGACAAGGCTGTGCGGGCGTGGCTGGAGCCGCGCATCCGTGACCTGTCCGAGCAGGCCGGCGGCCAGTTCACGTTGCGGGCCGACGCCGGCACGGCAGTGATCCAGGGCGGCAACGCCAAGCCGCGCATCACCGACGCGGACGCGTTCGCGGACTGGTGCCGCGACGTCGACGACACCCTCGTCGAGCAGACCGAACGGGTCGAGGTCATCGACCACCAGGCCGTCATCACCGCGATCACCGACCCGCGCGACCCGACCCGGTCCATCGCCGAGACCCACGCGGACCGCTGGCACGACCTGGTGGCGGCGCTGAAGATCGTGACGGAGTGGCGCGTCGCCGACGGGGCGGTCGAGGGACTGCTCGACCGTGGGCTGCTGATCGTTCTCGACGGCTACTGCGTGGACACGACGACCGGGGAGAAGGTCCCCGGCGTGGCTGTCACCTACAGCCGCGAGATGCTGGTGGTCCGCCCTGACAAGAAACTTGTCAGTCGCCTTGCGGCGGAGATGGCCCCGTCCGTTCCGGAGCTCGACGGTGGTGAGTCGTGACCCGCGACGAGCTGGTGGCCAGGTTCACCGACGCGTGCCGGTCGGCGGCGGAGTTCGCTGCGGGCTACGGAAACGATCGGGCGAGCTACCGGGACCATATGCACGGTGGGATGCGGTACCTGCTCGCCGAGGCGGTCGGGCTCGACCCGGGCGACACGAAGGGGCTGTGTGACGAGCTGAAGGCGATCGAGGACTGTCACCGCCCGTGGAAGGTCGCGTCGTGACGACCGACACGGGCATCGACGAGGCGGGCCTGGCGAAGCTCCGCGAGCCGTTCGGTCCCGACGCCACCGACAAGCTCCCCAGGGGCGTCGACAAGAGCAAGCCGAAGGCCCGATGCGGCGTCTGCAACGGCTGGCACGAGCCCGCGTCGATCCACCTCGACTACGTCGGCCACGCCCAGGTCACCGCGCGGCTGCTCGACATCGACGCGTGCTGGACGTGGGAACCGTTCAGCGTCGACGAGCAGGGCCAGCCCGCCCTGGTCCGCAACACCAAGGGTGAGCCGATCGGGCTGTGGATCCGCCTGACGGTGTGCGGGATGACCCGTCCCGGGTTCGGGGAGCTGCCCGCGTCGAAGGGTGCGGACGGCATCAAGGAAGCCATCGGCGACGCGATCCGGAACGCGGCGATGCGGTTCGGCGTCGCACTGGAGCTGTGGGCCAAGGGCGACCTCGCCAGCGACGAGCAGCCCCCGTCGCCGCAACAGCAGGCGCAGGTGCCGTCTCCGACCGATGACGCCCCTGCTCAGCAGCAGGAGCCGCCGCCGTTGACGACGTCGCAGCAGGCCGCGTTCGACGCGATCAAGCAGATCGACGAGCAGGGCCGCGCGCGCGTGAAGGCGTGGATGGACGAGCAGGGCTGGCCGGTCCAGTTCCGCGAGCTGACCGACGAGCAGGCGGACGCGGTTCGCAACCGCGCCATCCAGGAGGACGTGCCGTTCTGATGGAGACGCTGACCGAGCTGATGGCTGAGGGGTCCCGCTTGTCGGGGCTGCTCGACGCGGGCCTGGACGTGTTGCGCGCGTCGGCGCGTGAGTGTGCCGAGGCGTACCGGAAGGCGAAGTCGCAGGCGTGGCTGCGCGCGCCCGAGGGGACGGTCCCGGAGCGGCAGGCGTGGGTGGATGCGCAGGTTGCTGACGAGCGGGACGCGCGTGATCTGGCGGAGGGGATGCGTCAGGCGGCGCTGGAGTCGGTGCGGTCCCGTCGCCAGCAGGTGAGCTTGCTCCAAACCGTGGCGAACGCGCACAGGGCAGAGGCGGAGTTCGTCGCCAAGGCCCCCGAGACGAGAACGGGGGTGGCCGCGTGAGCGACGTGCTGGGATCGCTGGTCGGGAACGTGCCGTTCCGCGAGTTCGGCCAGCCAGTGGCGTCCGACATGGCCGCAGTCGTCGCTGACGGGTTGGCGATGTCGGGCATGACCGTCGAGGGCCGTCCCGCCGTGGCGTTCCAGTTCCGGGTCCAGGGCGAGCCGCGCACCCCCATCGTGATGTTCGACCTCGACGGTCTCGTCGACCTCGTAGCGGGGTGCGTCGCGGCGGCGTTCAAGCAGGACGGCTACCAGCGGCCCGATGGCGAGACCGAGGTGCCGTACGTGAAGTGTCCCGGCTGCAAGCGGCGGCTGTTCGGTGAGCGGGCCGACGAGGGTTCGTGCGTGCCCTGCGCAGAAGCGGGTGACGAGTGAGTCGCATCGTCGCGTTGGACACCGAGACGACCGGGCTGGACCCGGACGTCGAGGACGTGTTCGAGATCGCCACCATCGACCTGGACACGGGCATCGAGACGGTGTGGCGCATCGAGCCGCGTCCCGAGGTCGTCGCTGCGATGCATCCGAAGGCGGCGGAGGTCAACCGCTATCACGAGCGCATCGCCGATCCAGACTGGAGGTGGGACGAGGCCCCGCTGACCGCGCTCCACGAGCTGCGTACGTGGCTGGACGGAGCGCACATCCTGGGCGCGGTGCCCGACTTCGACGCCCGTCATCTGACGTCGCTGTACCGCCGGTTCGAGCAGTTGCCGCCCCGCTGGCACTACCACCTGATTGACGTCGAGACACTTGCGGTGGGGTGGCTGTACGGACGCGACGCGGAGCACGGCTCCGTCCAGCTCCTGCCGCTGCCGTGGGACAGCGAGGAGCTGTCGCGCCTGGTCGGTGTCGAGCCTCCTGCCGACGAGGAGCGCCACACGGCGCTTGGTGACGCCCGCTGGGTGAAGCGGCTCTACGAGAGGTTCACGGAGGTGGTCGCGTGAGCACCTGTGATGCGCGCTGCATGGCCGGCAACGAGCGTGCGGGCACGTCGCTGATGGTCATCGAGTGTGGCCAGCCGTCCGGCCACAGGGGGTTCCACGAGGGGGCAGTCGTGGAGGTCGATGGGGTACCGACGCCGACGCGGGTGTCGTGGGATGAGCGTGATCGTCGGACGTTCCGGGGCTCGCCGTTGCTGTGCGGGATGTGGCCGTGGTGCGTGCTGCCGGACGGGCATCCGGGGAGGCACGCGACGTGAGGGGACTGTCGCTGTGGCAGCCGCGGGCGTCGCTGATGCCGCTTGGGGTGAAGCGGATCGAGACCCGGTCGTGGTCGACGTCGTATCGCGGCCCGGTCGTCATCCATGCCGCGAAGCGTCGGCCGGAACCTGGGTGGCTCGGTGACTGGCTGGTGGAGCCCTGGTACTACGACGTCCGTCACGTCGATGGATGTGCGTGCGACGGAGAGATCGACGCGCCATGTGCGCGACGGTCGAAGCAGCGCATGGTGCTCATGCAGCCGCGGACCCCCGCGACCGACACCGTCATCCACGAGCTGCCCTTCGGTGCGGCGGTCGCACGCGGCGAGCTGGTCGATGTGCTCCCGATCGTCGCATCGGGTGACCTAATCGATTGGTCTCAACCATACGTCGGGTGGTGGTCCGGTCGCCCGCCCGGGCACCCGGAGGCGTCACTGCACATCTGGGAGGAGGACGAGGTCGCCGAGACGATCACGGACCAGGCCCCCTACGGCGACTTCACCCCGGGCCGGTTCGCATGGATGTTCGAGGACGTCGAGTCCATCGACCCGCCGGTCCCGATGCGTGGCTACCAGGGGCTGTGGCGGCCGCCTGCTGACGTGGCGGTGTCGGCATGAGCTACGACGAGCTGACGATCAACGGGCTGGTCCCCGGCGCCGGCCGCTGCGTTGCCGATGGGTGCGGGGCGAGCATCGCTGGCGGCTACCTGATGTGTGGTCGGCACTGGTCCCGTGTGGATCTCCACCTCGCCGCTGAGCTGCAGCACGCCGTGGACCGCTGGCGAGGCGGCGTCGGCACGCTCGGCGAGCTCCGCGACGTGCAGCGCGCCTGCGTGGAGTCGCTCCGGGACGCCTCGACGGACGGGGCGCCGCTGTGAAGCGCACGCCGCTCCGTCGCCGTGTGGCGCTTCAGCGGGGCGCTCCGCTGCGTCGCGTCACCGCGATGCGTCAGCGCTCGGCGAGGGCTGCGGCCCGTCAGCGTGCCCGTCGTGAGGTGCTGGCGGCGCTGCTGGACGAGCGCGGCCCGTGGTGTGAGGCGCGTCTGCCCGGCTGCGACGGCCTCGCGGTGGACGGGCACGAGCCGCTGACCCGCGGCAGGGGAGGGGATCCAGCCGACGCGGCCCAAATCGTTCTCGTGTGTGCGATCTGTCATCGACGCATCCACGACAACCCCGAGGAAGCGACCGCTCGCGGGCTGCTGATCAGCCAGTGGGCTCAACGACAGGAGCAGCCGCATGGCTGATGTGCAGCAGGAGGAACGCCACGTCCGACCCTTCGTAGAGCTGATCCGTGATCTTCGGAAGGGTCTGACCCACGACGAGCTGTCTGAGGTCCTCGCCGACGTCGTGACCGCCGTCGAGGAGCACCGCAAGCCCGGCAAGGTCGTGTTCACCATCGCGATCGACCCCATCCCCAAGTCGGACGCGCTCGCGATCGTGGACTCGATCAAGGCGACCGTCCCCGAGCCGGACCGTGACGCGACGTTGATGTTCGCGGACAAGGGCCGGCTGACCCGCCACAACCCGCGGCAGCTGTCGATCGATGACGGGCTGCGTGTGGTGGACACCGAGACCGGCGAGATCAACGACAAGCAGGAGGATGCATCTTGAGCAGCACCGAACTGACGGAGCTGGAGGGCTTCGCGACCGAGGCCGAGGCGATCGCCACGATCGCGCGCGAGGCGGAGCCCGTCCACGTCGAGTACGTGTGGGATGACGGCGAAGAGGGCAAGGTGCTGCGCTCGCTGTACTTCAACCAGCGCGGCGAGTTGGTCCACTCCGAGAACGAGGAGGTGCTCCGCGGCCATCCGCAGGCGCGTCGCGGCGCCGTCCTCGTGCACACCCAGGGCGGGCTGGTGCAGTACTGCCTCCGCCACCTCGACGAGTTCGCGTCGACGCTGTGGGGTGACATCGACACCCGCACCGTCACGGTGATCCTCAACGACCATGCTGCTGGGGGGGACGAGCACCGTCCCGGCTGGGGCGACCACCGTGCCGTGCTCAAGCTGGCGCACCCACCCGAGTGGCAGGCATGGGCCAGCCACAACGACCAGTGGCTGAGCCAGGTCGAGCTGGCCGAGTTCCTTGAGGAGCACAACCACGAGATCGCCGAACCCGACGGCGCGACGATGCTCGAGGTCGCCCGGACGTTGCAGGCCACCAAGGGTGCGACGTTCAAGCAGTCCACCGTGCTGCATTCGGGTGAGCAGGAGCTGGTCTACGAGGAGCAGATCGCGGCCAAGGCCGGGGTGACCGGCAAGGCCGAGATCCCGCGCCGGTTCACGGTGGCGCTGCGCCCGTTCCGCGGCTCCCCACCGGTCAAGATCGAGGGCAGCTTCCGGTTCCGTATCCGCGAGGGCCACCTGTCACTGGGGTACGTGCTGCTGCACCTGGACAAGGTCGTCGAGGATGCGGTGAACGAGGTCACCACGTTCGTGGGTGACGCTCTGGACCTTGACGTGATCGCCGGGTCCGCCCCCACTCCGCGGCGCTGACATGACCCGAGTGTTCGCTGCGTTCGCGGTGATCGGCCTGGTGGTGCTCTCCGCCGGCTACGCCGCCGGACCGTCCGATGTTCCCCCGCGTCGGACGGTCCGCTTCCCCGTGCCGGTTCCGACGCCGGTCGGGGAGGCTCGGCCGGCACCGTCCCTACCGCGCCCCACGGTCCGGACGGTGCCGGCCACCCCTCCGTGCCTCGCGAGCTACTACGGGGAGGAGCATCGCGGTCTGGCGATGGCGAACGGTGAGCCGTTCGACTCGGACGCGCTGACCGCAGCGCATCCGGATCTGCCGCTGGGCAGCGAGGTGGTCGCGACGGTCGCGGTCGGGTCGGCGCAGCGTTCCGTGACGGTGACGATCACTGACCGGGGCCCGGCGGCGTGGACCGGCCGGTGTCTGGATCTGTCCGCGGCCGCGTTCGAGCAGCTGGCTCCGCTCGGTGTCGGTGTGCTGCTCGTCACCGTCGAGGTGAACCCGTGAGTTGGTACCGGTGCAGGCGGTGCGAGGTGTACGGGGTGGGGTCGGTGTGCTGGTGCTGCGGGTCGCGGGTGGTGCGGCGCGGTGAAGCACCCGCGATGGAGCACACGAAGCAGATCGTGGTCCTGCGCAGCAACGGCTAGGAGCATGACGATGGAGCAGTGCGGAGCCGAGTGCGTGTACCGCTGGGTCGAGGGGTCCCCAGCTGACGTTCGTGTCTGCGAACGCACCGAGGGGCCGTGCCCGCATCCACCTGCGGCGGCTGCCGCCTTCTCGTACTACGACCACGAGGCCCGCACGAGGAAGCACAGCGCTCCGTGCGCGGCCAGCCAAGAGCCGGTCCACAGCGGCGAGACCTACTCCGACGACGGCTAGCGACAGGGAGGACAGACCGATGCCAATCATGACCGTGACGAGTGTGAGCGATGACCGGGTCGAGCTGCGGGATGGCGCGACCGGATGTGCGCCTCTCGTCCCGCACGACCACGGCCTCAAAGTGGGCGACGTGGTCGAGGCCACGTTCACGCATGGCAGTCTCGGCGAGATCGTGCGCATCGTCCATGACGGGCGGACGGTCCTCTACCGCGACGAGATAACACGCGCTCACCGACACGCCCTCGGTGTGGCGCGGGACAAGGTCGCGAAGCTGGAACGGTTCGAAGACGCACGCGCCGGGCTCGAGGCGCAGGTCGATGCGCTCCCTGAGGTGTTCCAGCGCCGCATCGACAAGTTCGTCGGGACCAAGGGGCCTTCGTGGTGGTGGGAGTTCGCTGACTACGAGCTGGTCTGCTGCACAGACGCGGTCAAGGCCGCCCGACACGTCGGGGCAATGCTGGGCCTGGAGCCGGGGCTCGGCATCGACTCCGACGACCTTGTCCAGCAGGTCCGTGAGGCGATCGGCGACCTGGGACCGTCCGACGTCGAAGGGGCCGATGAGGGCCACTCGGGCAACACGTGGGGGTTCGCGACGCGGCTGGCGTACTGGTGGCTCACGCAGCCCGACATGGTCACGCTGGAGCATGGAGCACTGACGCCGCTTGTGGGCTGCGAGGAGTACGGCTGCCCACACGAGACGGTGCCGAGCGGCGATTACGGGGCGACCGGTGACTGATCGCAGCTCAGGTTTCGCGGTCGGCGATGTCAGCGATCGCCTCAGCCATGGCGTCCATCAGCGACGCCTGCGTTTCGCTCGCGTTGGCGATGCGCTGGAGGGCCGACACGGCCATGAAGAACCCCACGATCAACGCGATGAGGAGGGCGCCGTAGAGGCTGGCCACGATGACGACAACGGCCGGTGCGACGTCTTCCACGAGTTCCCCTTTGCCCGGGCACGGACGTTACCGGTGGGGGAGTCGGAGAGATGACGGCGACGGTGACGGACCTGTTCTGCGGTGCGGGCGGCTCATCGCTCGGCGCGGAAGCCGCAGGGATGCGCCTCGTGATGGCCGCGAACCACTGGGACGTCGCGATCGAGGTCCACCAGGCCAACTTCCCCGACGCCGGCCACGACCTGGCCGACATCAGCCAGGCCGACCCGCGCCGCTACCCGGCCACCGACGTGCTGATCGCCGGGCCAGAGTGCACCAACCACTCCCAGGCCCGCGGCGTGTCGCGGAAGCGACAGCACCCGTCGTTGTTCGACGCGCCCGACCCGGCAGCGGAACGGTCGCGCGCGACGATGTGGGACGTGCCCCGGTTCGCCGAGCAGATCCGCTACTCCGCGATCGTCGTGGAGAACGTGGTCGAGGCCACGAAGTGGGTGGGGTGGCGCGGCTGGTGCCAGGTCATGGACGACCTGGGCTACGAACGCCGCGTCCTGTCGCACAACTCGATGCATCACGGTGTGCCGCAGTCCCGCGACCGGATCTACGTCGTGTTGTGGCGCAAGGGCCTCGATCCGGACCTCGAGCTCGAGCTGGTCGCGTGGTGTCCGCGCTGCGAGAGGGAACGGACTGTCCGCCAGGGCTGGAAGCCTGACCGGTGGGTGGGCCGGTACCGCCAGCAGTGGCTGTGGCTGTGTGTCGAGTGCGGCGCGTCGTGTGAGCCGGGGACGCGGCCGGCGGCGGACATCATCGACTGGTCGCTGCCTTGCCCACGCATCGGCGACCGGAAGCGGCCTCTGGCGGAGAACACGCGCCGACGCATCCTCGCGGGGCTGGAACGGTACGGGTGGATCGCGGTCGTCACCGCCGGCGCGGGGCACACGTTCGAGACCACGCCCGGCAACCGGTCGCGCCCGTTGTCGGAGCCGTTGGCGACGCAGGGCACGACGGCGCAGCACGCGCTCGCTCATCCGCCCGCGTACATCGCACCGATGCGCCGTAACGCCAAGCTCAAGCCGCTGGACGAGCCCGTCCCCACGGTGACCGCGGGAGGGACTCACCACGGCTTGCTGATGCGCAACAACCGGGGCGGCGCGGAGATGGTCACGCCGGTGACCGAGCCCGCCCGCACTGTCACGTCGCGCGGGCATCAGTCGTTGCTGCTGCCCTACCACGGCCGCTCGCAGGCGCGCCCGACGGACCGGCCGATGCCGACGGTGACGACCCGTGACCGGTGCGGCCTGATCGACCCGGACGAGCTGGTGGACGACTGCGGGTTCCGGATGCTCCAGCCCCATGAGATCGACGCGGCGATGGCGCTCCCCGAGGGCTACATCCCCGGCCGCCTCACGAAGACCGACCGGGTGACGCTCGCAGGGAACGCGGTCACCCCGCCCGTCATGCAGTGGATCACGGGGCGTGTCCTGCGAGCGTTGGAGGAGGCGGCGTGAGCGACGGGTCGAAGATCGAGTGGACCGACGCCACTTGGAATCCGGTGACCGGGTGCGATCGCGTCTCGCCCGGGTGTGACAACTGTTACGCGCTGACCGGCGCGCGGCGTTGGAAGGCGATGGGGAACCCGCGCTACCAGCTCGACGGTGACCCGCGAACGTCGGGGCCAGGGTTCGGGGTGGCGCTGCATGCCGACAAGCTCGACCAGCCGCTGCGGTGGAGCAAGCCGCGCCGGATCTTCGTGAACTCCACGAGCGACCTGTTCCACCCGCGCATCCCGGAGGAGTTCATCGCGCGTGTGTTCGCCACGATGGCGGCCGCGCCGCAGCACACGTTCCAGGTGCTCACGAAGCGGCCAAAGCGGATGCATGCACTCCTGGGTGGCGACTACGCCGCCGGTCTACAGACGCTCCTCGAGGTCGCTCACGACGAACGGGAGGCGCAGGCCCTCTACGACGCGGACTGGCCACTTCCGAACGTGTGGCTGGGTGTCAGCGTCGAAGACGCGCAGCGCGCGGACGAGCGCATTCCGGCGCTGATCGACACCCCGGCGGCGGTGCGCTTCTTGTCGTGCGAACCGCTGCTCGGGCGCCTCGACCTGCGCGACTACCTCCACGGTCCTGGGATCTGCGAGCGGTGTGGTGGTAGCGGCTCGGTCCCTGTTCTGGGCGGCGGGGCGATGTGTCCCGCGTGCGAGTACGACAACGCGCGCTGGATGGGGCCGTCTCCGATCCAGTGGGTGATCGTCGGTGGCGAGTCCGGTCCCGGTGCCCGCCCGATGGATGTCGCTTGGGCGCGGACGATCGTGGGGCAGTGCCAGGCCGCCGGGGTGCCAGTGTTCGTGAAGCAGCTCGGCTCGCGACCGTTTCACCATGTCGTCGCTGGGGTGACGGACTGGCCGATTAGCCGCCACTCGAAGGGCGGCGACCCGGAGGAGTGGCCGACGGATCTGCGGGTGCGCGAGTGGCCCGAGGCGGTGTCGGCGTGACCCGGTTCCCGGAGATCGAGTGGGTCGACGCGGTTCCGCCCGTCGAGGCCGGACGTGATCCCATCGATTGGGGTTACGTCGTGGGTCTGCTCCGCGCGCATCCGGGCAGGTGGGGACGGGTCCGTTGTCGCGAGCGGCAGGCTGCTTCGTCGGCGGCGTCCCGGCTCCGCGCGCTGGGGCTGCAAGCCCACTCGAGAGCAGGCGACGTGTATGCCCGCTGGGTCGCCGACCAGGAGGAGTCGGCGTGACGACCGTGACCGAGTGCCCGCACGGCATGGATGACCCGTCGTGGTGCGCCGACTGTCTCGCCATCGACCGTCCACCTCGACGCATCTACGGGTTCCACGAGTTCCCCGCCGCCGACGACGGGCGCTGCTTGGCCTGCGACGAGCCGATCCACGAGGGCGACCTGATCGTCGGCGTGACTGACGAGGACGGCGAGCGGGTCGGGTACGTCCACGCGGAGCATCGCCGATGACGGCCTACACGTTCGTGTGGATCAACACGCTCCGGGCGGAGCGGTGGGAGCGCGAGCCCGGACCGTGCCTGGCCGACATCCACGTCGCCGCGCTGGCCGAGGCCGACAGGCTCGACGCGACCCTGACCGGCGAGCTGGACGTGCAGGTCAGCCCCGACCCGGCGCTGCCCGATGGGCTGGTGAAGGTCGTCGCGTCCGCCCCGGTCACGGTCCGTGGCGCCTGGCGGCTGGACCGCTCGCTGGAGCGCACCCGTCGTCGGCTCCGCCGCGAACTCGAGCAAGCCGCCGCGATGGAGCAGGGACATCGAATCCTGCAAGCCGTCGCGGGCGCGGCAGGCCTCGACCCCAGCGCCGTCACCCAGGACGACCGTTCGGTGCGGGTGACGGCGGTGCGTCGGCGGGTAGCGGTGGAGTGCCGCGACGCCGGCCTGACCCTGTCGCAGATCGGTGAGGTGCTGGACCGCGATCACACGACGGTGCTGCATGCGCTGCGGCGGGAAGGGGCCGCGTGATGCCGGGCTGCGCACGGTGCGGACCGCGGATCGCCGGGTGCGTGGTGTGTGGTGCCCACTACGGACACCATCACGTCACGACCACGAACCGACGCGGCGAGACGGTCGCTGACGCCGTCGTCTGCGCCGACCATCTTCCACGTATCACTGTGCGCGGTGCTGGCCGGACCGCGCGGCTGGTGAGGTCCCAGGCATGACCCCGTCCGCTCCACGCCCCTGTGCAGACCCGTGCCGGAACGGGAACTACACCGATGTGACTCGAACCTCGACAGGAGGTCGATGATGGGATGGGCGAAGTTCGACGACCAGTTCACCGACCACCCCAAGGTCGTCGCGGCCGGACCGATGGCGGAGCTGCTCGCGATGCGTGCCGTCATCCACTGCGCCCGCTACGAGACCGACGGGCACGTCCAAGCCGCGCAGCTCCCACGCCTCGCGGTGGGGATCACCTCGCCGAAGCGGCA
This sequence comes from Actinomycetota bacterium, assembly GCA_019347575.1. Classification (NCBI taxonomy): domain Bacteria; kingdom Bacillati; phylum Actinomycetota; species Actinomycetota bacterium. The sequence goes on from JAHWKY010000013.1 coordinate 71,367, forward strand.
CGCGGCCAAGCTGGTCGAGGCGGGTCTGTGGGAACCGGACCCCGACGGCGACGGCTGGTGGGTGCACGACTTCCTCGAGTACCACCCGTCGTCCGAGCAGCAGCAGGAGAAGCGAGCGGAAGCGCGCGAACGCATGCGCCGTGTTCGCGCCAACAAGGGCAGGCGTTCGCGCGAACAGAACGCGAACGGGAAAGCGAACAGGTCGCGAAGTTCGCCTTACCCCGTCCCCGACCCCGTACCCGAACCCCAAGATCAAGACCAGAACCCCTTGTCGCCTGACGGCGACGACGAACTCGTCCTGGTCGACGAGGACGACGAGCAGACCCTCTCGACGTTCCAGGCCTGGTGGGAGCTGTACCCGCCCCGCAACGGCAAACGCATCGGCAAGGGCAAGGCGCTGCAGGCGTGGCGACGCCTGAGCCTCGAGCAGCGCCGACGCGCCTGGATCGGCGCTCGCAACCTGGCGGCGTCCGATCAGTTGCCCAAGGACCCGGTGCGGTTCCTGCGCCCCGACACGGCCGGCGAGTTCCCGTTCGACGACTGGCAGACCCCTGCTACCAGCAACGGCAGTGCTCGCGACGGGCCCGACTACGACGCCGTGTTCGCCGAGCTGCAAGCCCGCGAAGCCGCAGAACAGGAGCAGGAGGCTGGCCGTGTTGGCGACTGAGTGGCGCGACCTGGTGGAGACGATGAACGGGCTGTGGCCCGGCTCCCGCCCGCTGACCGAGGTCGCCACGAAGGTGTGGTGGGACGAGCTACGCGACCTCGACGCGTCGTCGGTGAAGCGTGCCCTGTCCGCACTCGCCCGCGACGAAGACCGCCGCCCCTCGCTGGCGGTGCTGCGCGAGAAGACCATCGCAGGCACCCGCGCCGCCGCCCCGGCGCCGGCAGCCCCCACGGTGCCGCGCCCGTCACGGTGCAGCCACGTGATCGGCACCACCGACCCGCGCAAGGGCACGGTCGCCGCCATGGTCTGCCGCGGCAGCGTGGCCTGGACCGACGCTGGCGAGGGCTGGATCACCGGCGTGTGCGACGAGTGCAGCTGCAGCTACGCGCACCCACCCACCGTCGGGAGCACGCGACGGTGAACACGGACGGCTCGAGAGCGATCGAAGCGTGACCCGAAGGAGGAACCCGTGAACGACCACACCCGCGGCGAGGCGCTCACCTCACCGCTCGAACCGAACCCGCTCGGCCGGATCTTCATGCCTGACGAGCGTGACGAGAACTATCCGATGGCTGCGGCGCTGCCCGAGGCCGAGGTGCGTGGCTACCGCTACTGGTGGCAGGACGGATGGTGGGGCGATCAGCAGTTCACCCCGCAGTGCGTGGCCTACGCGTGGACGCATCTGCTGGAGGACGGACCGCGGACGCACGCCCCGCTCGTTCCGCAGCGTGCCGCGCAGCACGACCGCGGAGCCGTCGTGATCCCGTCCGAGATCTACCGCGAAGCGCAGCAGGTCGATGAGTGGCCAGGCGATTCCTACTCAGGGACTTCGGTCCGGGCCGGGGCGAAGGTGCTCCACGCCCGCGGGCTGCTCGCGGAATACCGATGGGCGAGCGACGTGGAGACGGTCGCGCGGGCGCTGCTGCTCGTGGGGCCTGTCGTGGTCGGGACGACGTGGTATGCCGCGATGTTCCATCCGAACCGCGACGGCGAGATCGTCCCCGAGGGCGATGTAGTGGGCGGGCACGCTTACGTGCTCAACGGCGTGAACACCGATCGCGAAGTGTTCAGGGTGAAGAACTCGTGGGGCCGGGGGTGGGGCCTCCGCGGGACTGCGTGGATCTCGTTCGACAACTTCTCGAGGCTGCTCGCGGACCACGGCGAGGCGTGCCTTCCGATCGAGGCGTGAACACACCGACGGCTAGGGACAGCAGAAAACCCATGAGGCGCACCTTCAGCATCGGACGCCTGTTCGTCACCACAGCCACGCAGGCTGGCGGCGCACCGTTCGTGGACCGGGGCGTGACCAGCGAGCCCGATGGGCGTCGTGGGCACGCTCTCGTGTTCGTCGGCCCGTGGAAACTTCGGCGTGGGCGAAGCGGCCGGTGGCGAACCGAGGACACAGCTCAGGGGCTCGCTGTCGGATGGTGGCAGCCAGTGGCTAGCGGCGACTCCCAACATGGGGAGCACGGGGCGTGAGACCGACGATGTTGCGGTTCCGGCCTCTCGACTCGTGGCCGCGCGAGCGCCGTTCGAGCCACGACCGCTCGCCGTTCTCGGCGACGTGGATCAGCACGGTCGAGCTTCTCGAGCGCGAGTTGACCCAACTCGGGGCGAGTAACGGGGTGATCCTGGTGGACTGCTCCGAGCTGGACATCCGCCTCGACGGCACCTACCCCAAGGCCGACGCCCGAGTCGGCTACCCCGGCGTGGTCGTCGCGTTCGACTCGACCCACGGCCCCCTCAAGTACGTCGCCGACCGCTTCCGGGCCTGGCAGGACAACGTCCGCGCGATCGCGCTGGGCCTTGAGGCGCTCCGCAAGGTCGACCGCTACGGCATCACGTCGCGGGGCGAGCAGTACACGGGCTGGGCCGCGCTGCCCGCCGGTGAGGGCTCGGGCCCGTCCACGTTCGCCGAGGCCGTCGCGTTCGTCGCAGAGCACTCCGGTTCCACCGAGGAGCAGGTCACCGCCAGCCCACGCACGGCATGGCTCGTCGCCGCCAAGCGTCTGCACCCTGACCAGGGCGGGGACGCCGACCTGTTCCGCCAGCTCCAACGAGCCCGCGAGCTACTCAACATCGACCAGGAGCGCAGCGCGTGAGACCACTACCGATCTACGACGAGAACGAGGGCTGACGTGGGCTACGCGCACTACATCGATCAGCGCGGCCAGGAGGCCGGATACGGCGTCGACGCCGTCTGCGAGCACCCCGACTGCGACGCGGTCATCGACCGGGGACTCGCCTACCGATGCGGTGGTGCTGAGGACGCTGGATGCCACGGGTTCTTCTGCGCGGGTCACCTCGTCTACAGGATGGTCGGGGACCACATCAAGGGTCCGCAGCTCTGCCCATTGTGCGCAGCTGCCGGATCGCTCACCGTCGCGGAACAGGACCACACATGACCCACGCCGAGGATCCCGACGTCGCGCTGCGGCTGACGGGCCCGGAGCAGCGCTGGCTGACCGCCCAGTCCGACCGGCAGCACGAGGAGGCCCCGCGCCGCTCCCGCAGCCTGACCGTCCGGTTGAACCGTGCAGTCGACCGCTACAGCCTCGAAGCCGGATGGGTCGCGGCCGCTCTGCACAACGCCACCGCAGCCCTTCCCCCTCAGCCGCAGCGCGCCACGCCCCGTCGCGGATCAGGGCATGCCGACCCGACCCTGTCCCGCGTCGCCGCCACGATCGACACCGCCGAACGGGCAGCACGAACCTACGCCCACCTCGCCGGACCGTGCCCCCTCGCCGGGACCGACCCCGGCGACTGCCGCTGCCCCGCGTCCCTGACCGATGTCGCCGCCACCGTCGGCCTCGACCTAGATCCGGCCAGCATCGTCGATGACCTGTTCGGCACCCCAGCCACCACGGCAGCGTTCACCGGAGCCGTGTCCCGAGCAGCCGCCTGGCACAGCAAAGCCGCATCCAGACTCGGCGGCACCTGGCGCGACGCCCGGAGCAGCGGCCTCGGCGACGAGCAGCTGCGCCCCACCGTCGACACCCTCGACCACCTCGCCTCTCAGATGCGCCACCTCGCCAGCACCTTGGCCCAGTGGACCAACCGGGGCGTACGACGCTGCGCCAACGGATGCGGCGCCGCAGCCCCACCCAACCGCGCCACCTGCGGACGATGCCGCACCGCACGCTGGCGAGAACAGCAGAACACAGGCTGACGTCGAAGATGAGTTGCCGAACCCGTCGCAACCGTTAGGATGGTCACCAGTGCAGGCGGAAAACCTATGCCTCGACCCGCCGCCACCATCTCGCAGGAGCGCGCCCGTTGCTACGTGCCGCCCCTGTCGACCCACCTGTGCCCCTCGAGCTGACCACCCTGTTCATCGCGACCTGGGACGCCGCCCGACCACGCCGCCGCATCGACGCCATGTACCGCCGCCCATGGAACGACCCCACCGGAACCGAAGCCTGCAACCGCGTTCACCACGCACACATCCGACCACGGCGACGGGCTCATGCATGATGAGTGACGACGTGGTGCGCCACATCGGCGAACTCATCGACTCGCTCGGAGTCGAGACAGAACTCGACAACGATGATCTCGTCGCCGCCGCGGTCGTGCTCCTCAAGGTCATCGAACCCGACGGGCAAGTCCGCCTCTCTATCGCCTGGTCCGAGGGCATGTCGTGGCTCGAACGCGTCGGCATGGTCGCTGTCGCCTACCACGAGGAGGCCACACCGACCCCGGCCGGCGACCCGTGACCTGGACCAGCCCCGGCTCCACACGCCTCCCCCCCGACTGGAAGAAGCGGGTCAAGGCCACCCGCGAACGCGACGGCCACCGATGCGTCGCCACCCTCCCCAACGGCACACGCTGCCCCGCCACCACCAACCTCGAATGCGACCACATCGGCGACCCCGACGACCACAGCCTCGACAACCTCCGCACCCTCTGTGCTGATCACCACCGCCTCCGTACCCACGCCCAGTCACGAGCAGCCCGCCCCCGAAGACAACGCCCCCCCACCAAACATCCAGGACTGACCGACTGAAACGATCGCGTCAGACCGTCTCTCCCGCGCCGCCCCAGCGACCCAACCCCGCGGCCACAACCTGCGCGGAGACAGCAGGCACGCGACATCCTGGCAGCCCTCACGAATCAAAGGGTGGGGGGTACCCCCTCCCCCCCAGGGAGTTCGCCACCGTTCGGCATAGCGGCTGAGAGTCCGTACGGGTTGCAGGTTTTCTGCCCATGAGACGAAGGAGCAGGGATGTACCGCCTCGCTCCGGACGTGGCGCAGGTCGCTGCGCCTCTAGTCAGCCAGCACCATCACCGGCTGGTCGATGCACCGATCGTGTACATCTTCCGGGACTCGGCGCCGCGGTCGCGGGGACGGATGGTCCTGGGCCGTGCGCGGGTGACGAAGGGGCTGCCGGCGTTCCTGGCCGCTGTCGCGGCGGGCGACGCGAGCGAGGAGTACATCGAGGCCCAGGAGTACGCGTTCTTCGTGGTGGAGATCGCGGAGGACTGGTGGGTCGGCGCTGAGCCGGGCCAGCGCGCCGCTGTCGTCGATCACGAGCTGTGCCACCTGGACGTGGATGACGAATCAGGGGACCTGTCGCTGCGCGGCCACGACCTGGAGGAGTTCAACGACGTGGTGGCTCGGCACGGTCTGTGGCGGGACGACGTGTCGCGGTTCTTCGGTGCCTGCGGCGTCGGCGCCGCGGCGGCTTGTTCGGTCGCCTGATGCCCGGCCCCGTCCCGAAGGATCCCAAGCAGCGGCGTCGCCGCAACAAGGCCTCGTGGGTCGATCGAGCGACGACGACGGCGAAGCCGGTGAGGGCCGGCGAGCCACCACGGTCCGGTGCCGGATCCGGAACTGACGTGTGGAGGGAGTACGCCACCAGCCTCGGCCACCAGGTGCCGGCGAACGCCACCCGCGGCGAGATCATCACGATGGTCGACGAGGGATTGCCGTCTGGCGAGTCGGAGGAGTGGCACCCCCTCGCACGGGACTGGTACCGGTCGCTGGCCGAGTCGGCACAGTCCCAGTTCTACGAGCCGTCGGACTGGGAGACCGCCCGGGTGCTGACCGAGCTGCTGTCCCGCGCGCTGCGGGCGGGCAAGGTTACCGCGGCGCTGATCGAACGGTGGCAGTCGGGTGCGACGGAGCTGCTGACGACGGAGGGGGCGAGACGACGGGCACGCATCGAGCTGGACCGCAGCGTCGGCGGTGACGAGGAGGAGGCTGCCGATGTCTCCGAGCTCGACGAGTACCGCCGCCGCCGTGGGACCGGCTGACCGGCTCGACACCCTCCCGGCCGGGTGGCCCGAGGATCACGGATACCGCACGCTGGGGTTCCACGCGTGGGCGTTCACCCAAGGGCTCGAGTGGGACTGGCGACGGGGCGAGTGGCGTCGCCGCTGGCACGGCCTGGTCCAGCCGAACGGTCCCCGGGCGGGACGGCGGTTCCTGTTCACCGACCGGCAGATGCGGTTCACGCTGTGGTGGTACGCGGTCGACGACCAGGGCGACTGGCTGTTCACCCACGGCGTGCGTCGGCTCGCGAAGGGGTCGGGCAAGTCCCCCTACGCAGCGGTGTGGGCGCTGGTCGAGTTCCTCGCATCGGTGAGGCTCGACAGCTTCGACGACCGCATCCCTGGCGGGGCGATGGGCCGCCCGGTCGATCTGCCGCTGGTGCAGATCGCGGCGACGGCCGAGAGCCAGACGAAGAACACGATGCGGATGGTGCGGGCGTTCGCGCCGAAGCGGTCGCCGGTCGTCGACGAGTTCCACATCGACCCTGGGAAGACGACCTACTACCGGGTTCCCGAGGGGACGCTGGAGGTCATCACGTCGTCGCCGACCGCTGCGGAGGGTGCGGAGGCGACCGCGATCGTCGGGGACGAGCCGGAGCACTGGCGCCCCTCCAACGGCGGCGTCGAGCTGGCGGCGACGCTGGAGGACAACCTCGCCAAGTCGGGTGCGCGGATGATCGAGACCGCGAACTCGTGGATCCCCGGTCAGGAGTCGGTCGCTGAGGCGTCGTGGAACGCCTGGGTCGCTCAGGAGGAGGGCCGCACCCGCGGGCAGACCCGCATCCTGTACGACGCGGTCATCGCACCACCCGACGTGGACATGTCCGACCCGGACCGGTTGCGGGAGGCGCTCGAGTTCGTCTACGCCGACTGTGACTGGAAGAAGCCGCACGGCCCTGACGGTGAGCCGTTACGTGACCAGCCGCCCGATGTCCGCTCGATCATGGAGCGGATCTACAGCCCCAAGTCGCGGCCGAACGACTCGAAGCGGAAGTACTTGAACCGACCGACGGCCGCTGAGGACGCCTGGGTCGAGCTCGAGCAGTGGGTCGCGCTCCGCGCCGAGGTCGAGGTCGACCCCGAAGAGCCGGTGGTGCTGTTCTTCGACGGGTCGAAGTCGCGTGACGCGACCGCGCTCGTGGGCTGCACCCTGAACACCAACCACGTGTTCACCGTCGACGTGTGGGAGCCGGACCCGAACGATCCCGACGACACCGTCGATGTCGCCGCGGTCGACCTCGCCGTCCAGCAGACGATGGACAACCTCAACGTGGTCGCGTTCTTCGCTGACGTGCGGGAGTGGGAGCAGTTCACCCTGACCACGTGGCCGCAGCGGTACGGCGAGCAGCTCAAGGTGTGGGCCGCGCCGTCGTCTCGGCCCCCGCAGGCGATCGCGTGGGATATGCGCGGCCACGCTTACGAGTTTGCGAAGGCCACCGAGGCGGTCCACAACGAGATCGTCGAGGGCTTCGAGGCGGTCCAGCGCGGCGATCCGGACGCGCGGCCGTTCACCCACGACGGACGATCCGAGACCACCCGGCACGTCGTCAACGCTCGTCGTCGCCCGTACCGCGACGCGGTCGCGATCGGCAAGGAGTCGCCCGACTCACCCCGCAAGATCGACGCGGCCGTGTGCGTCATCGGCGCCCGGATGGTCCGTCGGATCGCGCTGGGGTCCGGTCAGAGCTTCGCCAAGCCCAAGCCGTCCCGTGTGGTCGTGCTGACCTAGCCAGGAGGCGGATGTGGCGTTGCGGATCCCCTCCAAGGGCCTGTCGGCGCTTCCCGACGACGAGGAGCAGATCGCCAAGGGGCTGATGGCCAGGCTGCGCCAGTTCCAGAAGGTCAACGACCGCCAGGACAGCTACTACGACGCGGTGCAGCGCACCCGAGACCTCGGGATCGCCATCCCACCACACCTGCGGGATCTCGAAGCCGCCATCGGCTGGCCCGCGATGGCCGTCGACGTACTGGGGGAACGGCTCGTCCACGACGGCTGGATCGTTCCCGGAGGCGAGGATCTCGGACTGGACGAGATCATCGCCGCCAACAAGCTGGACCGTGAGCTGCGGTCGGGCCGCACGAAGGCGATGCGGTACGGGATCGCGTTCGGTGTGGCAGGCACAGGCAACGAGGACGAGGGCGAAGCCAACCCACTGGTCACCGTCGAGTCACCGACACGGATGACCGTGACCTGGGACCGCCGCCGCAAGCGCGTCACCGAAGCGCTGCTGCTCTCCACCGACGAGCAGGGCAAGCTCGACGGGGCGACGCTGTGGTACGACGACGTCATCGTCGAGCTGACCTACGCGGACCGACGCTGGACGGTGGAGGAGCGCTCCACGCACAGCCTGGCTCGACCACCCGTGGTCCGTCTGGTCAACCGCTACTCGGCCGGTGAGGGCGAGGGCGCCTCGGAGATCACTCGCCCGCTGCGTACCGCCACCGACAACGCGGTCCGGACCATCATCGCCATGGAGGTGTCACGAGACTTCTACGCGGCCCCCAAGTTCTGGCTCCTCGGCGCGGACGAGAGTTCGTTCGTCGGTCCCGACGGGAAGCCGAAGACGGCGTGGGAGACCTACATCGGTCGGCTCAACGCCATCTCCAGCGACGGGTCAGGCAACACGCCCAAGGTCGAGACGTTCGACGGAGCATCACCGACACCGTTCCTCGAGCAGCTGCGCGGACTGGCGCAGATGGTGTCGGCGGAGACGGCACTGCCGATCAGCTACCTCGGCCTGGTCCACGATGCCAACCCGGCGTCGGCCGATGCGGCCCTGGTCTCCGAGGCGCGGCTGAACCTGCGCGCCGAGGAACGTCAAGCCGACTTCGGCGAGGACGAGGGCGAGCTGATGCGGATCGCCGTCTGGATCCGCGACGGTAAAGACCCGGGCGTCACCCCCACTCCGGACTGGCGCCCCGCAGCGACCCCGACCCTGTCGGCAGCGGCCGACGCGGCACAGAAGCTGGTCGAGGCAGGGATCCTCCCCGCCGACTCCGACGTCACCTGGGAACGGGTCGGCCTCGATGAGGATGACCGGAAGCGGTTGCGGGAGCACCTCGAAGGTGACCCGCTCACCGAACTGTTTCGCACCCTGGACGGTCAGGCGCAGACAGACGACGACCTGAAGGCCAAGGCGACCGCGCTGGGCGTGATGATCCGGGCCGGGGTCGAGCCCAGCGACGCGGCACGACGGGTCGGTCTGGAAGGGCTGCAGTTCACCGGAGAGAGGCCGACATCGCTGCGTCGTACGGAGACCACGACAACTACAGGTGAGGGCTGACGTGGCCGCCACCACTGCAGGGGCAGCACTGACCGAAGCGCACCGGGTCGGTCAGGTCAGGCTCGCTGCCCTGACCGTCGTCCAGGTCGGCCGGGTGTGGCCCGCACTCGACCCTGCCGACCTGACACGCACCTGGCCCGCGCTCGAGCAAGCCATCACCGCACTGGTGACGCGCGGGCGGCCCCGCTCCGCACAGCTCACGCTCGAGTACCTACGAGCGTTCCTGCAGGCAGAGGCCGGCCGGACACTGACCCGCCCGGAACCCATCATCGGCCTCGATCGGGACCGGCTCGTCACCTCGCTACGGGTCACCGGCCCCGTCACGATCAAGCAGGCCACCGCCGCCGGAGCACCGCTGGCCCGAACTTCCCGGACCGCGCTCGCCCAGGTCGCCGCCGCGGCGTCACGACACGTGCTCGACGCGGGACGCGCCACCGCCCTGGCGACCGCACTCAACGAGGGGTTCAACCGCTGGACACGCGTGTCGGACGGCTCCCCATGCGCCTTCTGCGCGATGCTCGTCTCCCGCGGTCCCGTGTATCTGACACGCGACACGGCCGAGTTCCAGGCTCACGACCGGTGCGGATGCACGGTCGAGGTCGTCGTCGCCGGTGATGGCTGGACCCCCCAGGCACGCCGCTTCCACGACATCTGGAACGACGCGACACGGGGCGAGCGGGACCAGCTGACCGCGTTCCGACGTGTCTGGGAGGGCCGCACCGACGGTCCACGCCGCCCCAGACCATCAGCTTCCCGGGCACGAGGGTTCGTCCCCGCCCGGTAGGAGAGATCGATCTTCCGTCCGAGCGGACGGAAAACCGTGCCGTCCAAGGCGACGGCGCCAAGCCCCAGGAGGGCACACATGCGACACCTGCGACGCATCACCACCGTGACCGACCCACAGACCGGGAAGGTCTACCCCATCCCTGCCGGGGCCGAAGACGGCGACGGGGGCGGGGACGGGGACGGGAAGGGCACCGAAGGTGAAGGGTCTGGTGACGGCGACGGCGGCGATGCTGAGGGTTCCGGAGACGGAACAGCCGGCGACGGTGGCGCCGACACGAAGTCACAGCAGACCGCTTCGAAGCCTCCGTGGGGTTCGGACGAGGAGTTCGACCCCGAGAAGGCGTGGAAGCTGATCCAGAACCTCCGCGGCGATGTCGACGAGCTGAAGCCCAAGGCGGCCAAGCTCAAGGAACTCGAGGACGCCGACAAGACCGAGGCGCAGCGCGCGGCCGAGCGGGCCGCCGAAGCGGAGAAGCGCGCCGCCGAAGCCGAGGCGCAGGCCGCCAAGCTCGAAGCCGCCGTCAAGCACGGGCTGACCGAGGAAGACCTCGACCTGCTCGGGACAGGCACCCCCGAAGAGATCGCGGAGCGAGCCGAGAAGCTCGCCGCCCGCCTCGGATCGAGCCAGGAGAGGCCGCTACCACCGTCGTCCCGCAGGCAGGGACGCGGAGGGAGTTCATCCAAGCTCTCAGCCAAGGAGAAGGGGCTCGAAGAGGCCCGCCGACGGTTCGGTGAGCCCGCCAAGAGCAACCAGTAGCGGATCGGGCACACGTCCGGCCGTCGACAACTTGAGAGGAGCACACCATGTCCTACATCGGTGTGGAAACCACCCAGTACCAGGTCGAGGACCGGTCGTGGGATCTCAGCCCCCACGGCAGCGAGCCGGGCACGACCCCCAGCATCACCCTCGACGTGTCCACCTTCACGGCGGGCACCCACTATCCGGACGGATATCTGCCGTCCGGGCTGCCGCTCGGCCGCATCACCGCGACCGGGCTGTACGGACCGTACGGCGGCCGCACCAACGAGGTGCAGACGATCGATCTCGGCGCGGCCACCGCCGGCTCGATCACGATCACCTTCGACGGTGAGACGACCGGGGCGATCGCCTTCAACGCGAGTGCGGCCGCTGTGCAGACCGAGCTCGAGAACCTCTCGAACATCAACCCGGGCGATGTCGTCGTGACCGGCGGACCGCTGCCGGGAACGATCACGCTCACGTTCGGTGGCCAGTACGCCGGCGTCAACGTGCCCGAGGTCACCGTCACGCCGACTGGCCTGACCGGTGGCACCGTCACGGTCACGACGACCACGCAGGGCGGCTCGGCCGTGTCGGATGGCCGCGAGGTTGCAGCTGGGCTGCTGTTCGCGTCGGTGAAGGTGCCGGACACGGCCGACACGACCAAGGATGTCGGTGGCGCCCTCAAGGTCCACGGCTTCGTGGACGCGGCCAAGCTCCCCGTCGCGCTCGACGCGGCCGGGCAGGCCGACCTGACCCTCATCCACTTCGCCTGACCAGGCGCCAACCGAGAGGAACAGCATCATGGCGATCTTCTTCGACGCGCCGGTCGAACCCGACGCGCTCACCACGTTCATCCGCGAGGTCCCCATCCCGTCCGAACTGCGTCTGCTGGAGGAGTCGGGCGAACGATTCGAGACCGACAACACGATCGACTGGGCCGAGATCACCCAGACCAACCGCACCGCGCGGTACCGCAGCTACGACGGGCGGATCCACGTGTCGGCGCGCGACACCGGCGAGGAGAAGCGCGTCAAGTTGCTGCCGCTGTCGACGTCGCTGTCGATGGGCGAATACGAGCGGCTCCAGCTCGAGTTCGCCCGGACCGGCGGCACCCGACAGGAGGCACTCGCACGCGCCATCTACAACGACGCGGAGCGGCTCACCCGCGAGGTGCAGAACCGGCTCGAGCAGGCCATCGGTGACGTGCTCACCGACGGCAAGCTCACTATCAACGAGGGCGGGTTCGTTGGCGAGGCCGACTACGGCGTCCCCGCCAACCAGATCGTGACGGCCGCCATCGCGTGGACCGACACGACCAACGCCACCGTCCTGACCGACCTTGTTGCCTGGTACGACGTGCAGATCGGCAACGGGGTCATCCCCGAGGTGATTCGGACGTCCAACCGGGTCATCCGTCTGATGACCAAGAACAAGGAGATCATCGACGCCGTCCACGGCTCGACTCAGGGACGCACACGCGTCACCATCGATGACTTGAACAGCCTCCTGGCATCCGAGGGGCTGCCGCAGGTCGTCGCTTCCTACGACACGCAGGTCGACGTCGATGGGACCGCCACGCGGACCATCCCCGACGACCGGCTGCTGTTCACGCCGGCGTCGCTGACCGATCTGGTGCAGGTCGCGATGGGCATCTCCGCGACCGCGCTCGAGCTCGTTGACTCCAACCTGGCTGAGATGGATTTCGAGGAGGCTCCTGGCATCGTCGGGGTCGTGGAGAAGATCGGCCCCCCCTACCGCGAGTTCACGTTCGTGGATGCGGTCGGGATGCCCGTCCTCACCGACGCCAAGCGGCTCTTCGTCGCTGACGTCGCCTGATCAGGAGGGATCACATCATGAGCGCCAAGAAGCTCAAGACCGATGTCCACGTCGCCAACGAGGCGGGCGAGACGCAGGTGTTCAAGGCCGGCACCACCCCTCCCCCGGAGGTGGCTAACAGGATCACCAACCCCAACGCCTGGGAGGAGGGCGACACGTCCGCCCAGGACGCCACCGACGATGCGGGTGGGGAGGCCCCGGCACTGCCGGACGATGCGCCGCCCCGCGCCGGGAAGGGCTCCGGAACCGAGGAGTGGCGCGCCTACGCGACCGAGAAGTTCGGGCTGGAGCTGGCTGAAGACGCCAGCCGTGACGACATCATCGAGGCGGTCTCGGCGGCTCACACCGCCAACGGCTGACCGCCCCGCCCTGGGGCGGGTCGTGACCGTCCCGCCCCAGGGCTTCCTCGTGCCGGACCGTCCCGGAGGGTCGAGCGATGCCTGAGCTGCCACTGCTCGCCACCATCGACGACTTGCAACGGCGGGTCGGACAGATCGACCCGGACTCGGTCGACCGGGCCGAGTCGCTGCTCGCCTACGCGTCCAGCCTCGTACGCGCCGACGCGAACCGCCGGTGGGAGACCGACCCTCCCGAAGAGCTGGTCGAGGTCGTCGTCGGCATGGTCGAACGTGCCCGCGACAACCCCGCGGGGCTCACCCAGGACACTGTCGGTCCGTTCTCCGTCTCGTACGGACCCGAGGCCGCTCAGCGCGTCTACCTGACCAAGGGTGACCGGGCCATCATCCGTTCCGCGGCTGGAGGCGGAGCGTTCACAGTGCCGCAACGGACCGGACCTGCCGGCTGGCACGGTGGCAGGTCGTCCTGGTGACGGGAGAGACCGTCACCCTCCACCGCCACGCAGCAGGTGGCACCGACGCGCACGGCAACACCACCTACACCTACACCGACGAGACGGTCGAGGGGGCTGCGGTCGCGCCGCGTCAGGGCGAGGAGACCGGCAACAACCGCGATACCGCCATCGTGGGCCTCACCGTCTACCTCACCCACGAGGTCGAGATGAGTCCACTGGATCAAATGACGGTCCGTGGCGTGCGCTACAGCATCGTGGGTGAACCGGGCCTGTGGGTCAGCCCGCACACGGGCGTGACCCGCGGAGTCCAGGTCGCTCTGGAACGGATCGAGGGGTAGATGGCACGCGTCAAGATCCGCCTCACCCGCAACGGGCCCCGCCTACTGCGCCAGTCCGCCGGTGTCGCCGCAGACCTGGCCGCTCGCGCGGAACGGATCGCCGCCGCCGCGGGACCCGGCATGGTCGTCGACACCAGGATCGGCAAGAGCCGTGCCCGAGCCTCCGTGATCGCCTCCACGCCGCAGGCACGACGAGCAGAGGCCACGGGTCGCGCCCTGACCCGCTCCATCGACGCAGGACGATGATGATGGCCACCGTGAAGGTCGACCTCGCCAAGCTCACCGTCTGCAAGACGTGCGGTGCCGTTGTCGCCGATAAGCGGACACACGAGAAGTGGCACCGGGACTGATGAGCGACCCGGTGGCGTTCCCCGACATCGAAGCGGCCTTGGTGGCCTGGCTCCCCACCGTCCTGGCCGCCCACGGCATCGACCAGCCCGTCACGACCCGCGTCCCCAACCCCCGACCTGCCAGGTTCATCCGGGTCGTGCGCACCGGCGGCCCGCAACGCAACGTGGTGGTCGACGGGGCGCAGGTCACGTTCGAGTGCTGGGACGACGACGCCCCCGCTGCGGCTCATACGGCCCGAATCGTTCGTGCCGTCGTCGCCGCAGCCCGCAACGTGCGGACCCCGTCCGGCGAACTGATCTACCACACCGACGAGTTCTCCGGCCCGGCACTACTCCCTGATGTGTCGGGCCAGCCCCGCTACTCGTGGACCGTGCAGCTTCACACGCGAGGCGTACCACTGCCGGTCTAGCCAGCGCGCCCCCCTGAACCGCCGCCGCCCGGTGGCCGACTCTGCAGAAGGAGAGAACCATGCTAGATGCGACCAAAGTACGCGTCGGCGTGACCGGTGCGGTGTACGTCGCCCCAGAAGGAACGGCTCGGCCGACCGACGCGACTGCGGCCCTGATCGCCGCGTTCGTGGACGTCGGCTACATCTCCGAGGACGGCGTCACCGAGAGCCAAGACGAGGACGTCGAGGACATCACTGCGTGGCAGAACGGCGCGAAGGTCCGCAAGGTCAAGACCAGCCACGACCTGATGTACAGCTTCACCATGATCGAGACGTCCGCGGTCACCCTGCGCGAGTACTACGGCAACTTCGCCGCGGCCGACTCCGTCGCTGTCGGCAACCCCGTCGACGACACCGTAGAGATCGACGGTGTCGAGCTGCCCCACCGCGTCTGGGTCCTGTCCGTCCTCGACGGTGAGCACGTCCTACGGGTCGTCATCCCCGATGGTCAGGTCACCGAACGTGGCGACATCACCTACGTCAACGGCGAAGCGGTCGGGCGCGAGGTCACCATCTCGTGCTTCCCCGACGCCAACGGGAACAAGGCCTACATCTACATGGCCGAGGTCGCAGTCGTCTGATCCGACACGCCCGCTGAGGCGATGGTCGCAGGAGGTCAACATGCGAGAAGTCACTTTCAACGGTCCCCAGAACGCGCTCCGCATCTCGGGGTCGGGTCGGGTGCTGCGCCGCGGCGACCGCACCGAGGTCACCAACGACGAGGCAGACCTGCTCGCCGACTCCGGCCACGACGTCACCATCCACCGGACCAAGTCCGACACGGACGAGAACGGGTCGGGGACCGACGGCACGGGCGACGGCGAGTGACAAGCGCCGGGGAGGCGGGACCGCGCTGGCCCGCCTCCCCGGTGACAACCCCACTCCAGCGCATCAGCGTCCAGCGCAACAGGAGCCAGCGCGATGACAAACGAGCAGTTCCACCACCGCCTCGACGACGGCCGCGAAATCGTCCTGCCCCACATGCGCAACATCAAGGCCGGGCTCATCCGCAAGGTCCGCCGCCTCAGTGAAGCCGACCAGACGTTCACGATCCTCGAAGCCGTCGCCGACGACGATGTGCTGGCGATCATCGATGACCTCAAAGGCCACCAGCTCGAGGAGCTGATGGAGGCGTGGGAGAAGGCGTCGGTGTCGCTGGGGGAATCCTCGGCCTCTACGGGCTCGTAGAGCAGCACCGTGAGGCCATCGACTACGACCTGCTCACCCTCGGCCTCGACCTAGGCGATCTTGGCACTCCCCGTCTCGACTGGTCGCGGCTGAGAGCCGTGGTGGTGTACTCGCCGGCCACGTCTGCCCTGGCCAGCTCCATGCACGGCGACGCCGCTTCGTGGTCCGTCAGCGACCATCTCCTCGCTGCGGCTGTTGACGCGCTGAACGCGGGCAACTGGCAGCGTGGAGGAGGCAAGGGACGCCGGCCCAAGCCAGTGGCACGACCAGGTGAGAAGCCCAAGGATCAGCGGCGGTTCGGCACCGGGAAGATGTCGCTGAGTCAGGCACAGGCGTTCTTCGCCCGGATCAACCGTCCCGAGCCCGTGCGCGCTGCCGAAGTAGAGGCGTCCTGTACCGCTGAGGGCTGTTCCCGGCCGGTCCACGCACGCGGGATGTGCTCCATGCACTACAAGCGCTGGTGGCGTCAGAGCCGCAGCTCACCGTGAGCGCTGTCCTGCCCTCGGTCGTCGCCCTCCGAGGACCTCATCCCGTTCCCCGGCACGGCGAGTGCGCGACACGGAGGTAGGCGATGGCTGCTGTCGAGCTCGCCACGGCCTACGTCCAGCTCTTGCCCTCGACGAGAGGGATCAAGAAGCAGCTCGACCGGGAGCTGTCGGGACCGGCCGCCGAGGCGGGTCAGAGGGCCGGCGAGAGAGCCGGTGGGCGTTTCTCGGGGGCGTTCACCGGGATCGTATCGACGGCGTTGAAGGTGGGCGGGGTCGCGGCCGCGGCCGCGTTCGGGGCATCGCTGGTCAAGGGCTTCGGCCGTCTGAAGGCGATCGACGACGCCCGGTTCAAGCTCGCCGGTCTCGGCCACGACGCTGCCGTGGTCGACGCGATGATGACGGACGCGCTCGCGTCGGTGAAGGGGACCGCGTTCGGGCTGGGCGAGGCCGCCTCGATCGCCGCCTCCACCGTCGCGGCCGGCATCAAGCCTGGGAAGGAGCTGCAGCGGACCCTGTCGCTGACGGCGGATGCCGCGTCGATCGCGGGGATCTCGCTGGGCGAGATGGGCTCGATCTTCAACAAGGTCGCGGCCGGCAACCGCGCCACGATGGAGGAGATCAACCAGCTCGCCGACCGTGGCGTCCCGATCATCCAGTGGCTCGCGGATGAGTTCGGGGTGACGGCGCTGGCCGTCCGTGACATGGTCTCCGACGGCGAGGTCGACTTCGCCACGTTCCAGAACGCCATCGAGAAGAACATCGGCGGTGCCGCCCTCAAGGCGGGCGAGTCGTTCACGGGTTCGTTGGCGAACATGGGTGCGGGGCTGGGCCGGTTCGGCGCGATCATCCTCGGCCCCGCGTTCGAGGCTGCCAAGGGCTGGTTCGCCGGCATCACCGACGGACTCGACCTCCTCGCCGCCAGAATCGCCCCGTTCGTGCCTGTCATCGCCGACAAGCTCGCTGGCGCGTTCGCTGTCGTGACCGGCTGGCTCGGCCAGTTCGGGGGCTGGTGGAGCGAGCACGGCGACGCCGTCATCGGCATGGTCATCACGCTCGGAGGCGCGGTCGGTGACGTCCTCGTCGGCGCGTTCGACGCGGTCGTGGGGATATGGAACAGCGTCGTCAAGCCCGCCTTCGACGCCGTCATGCGCAGCCTCACCTCGACCGACGGGCTACTCCGCAGAGGTCTGCTCGTAGGGTTCGGTCTGCTCGTCACGGCACTCTCCGGGGTCGGCGGTGCGCTGTCGGCTGCGGGCCGCTGGATGACGGCGAACAAGGGCGTCATGCAGGGCATCGCGACGTTCCTCGCGGTCGTGTTCGTCCCCCACTGGATCAAGCTGGGCATTCAGGCCGTGGTGGCGTCGCTGCAGGTCGCGGCGGCGTGGGTGGCGTCCGCGGCGGGTGGGGTAGCTGCGGCTGCGGCGACGTCGCTGAACATCGGCAAGATGATCGCCCGCTGGGCATGGGCCGGCGTCAAGTCGCTGCTCCACGCCGCCAAGGTCGCCGCGGCGTGGGTCGTCGCGATGGGTCCGGTCGGATGGGTCATCGCCACCGTCGTTGGCCTGGTCGCGTTGATCGTCGCGAACTGGGACAAGGTCGTCGCGTTCACCCGCAAGGCGTGGACCTGGGTGACCGACAAGCTCCGCTCGGCGTGGCGGATCGCGGTGGACGTCGTCAAGGTCGGCATGCGAGTCGTCCTGGCGTCGATGACGGGCGGCATGTCCGAGGTCGTGCTGTGGGTCGTGCGCAACTGGGACCGGGTCACGGCCGCGTTCCGGGGCGCCCGCGACCGTCTCGTATCGATCGTGACCGGCATCCGTGACCGGGTCGTGGGGTTCTTCGTGTCGCTGCGGGATCGGCTCGTGGCGATCGCCACGGCGATACGTGACCGGGTCGTGGGGTTCTTCACCCGCCTCAAGGAACTCGCCGTCGCCAAGGTCACGGACCTGGTGACGGGTGTGCGCACCCAGTTCGACCGGGTCGTCGAGTTCATCAAGGGGATGCCCGGCCGCATCGCGAGGGTCGCGTCGGGGATGTGGGACGGCATCAAGGACGCGTTCCGGGCCGCGATCAACTGGATCATCAGGGCGTGGAACCGGCTCGAGTTCCGCATCCCCGGGTTCGACCCTCCCGGGCCCGGACCGAAGTTCAGCGGGTTCACCCTCGGCGTTCCCGACATCCCGCTGCTCGACAAGGGTGGCGTGGCCATGTCACCGACCCTGGCGATGATCGCTGAGCGCCGTCCCGAAGCGGTCATTCCGCTCGACAAGGCCTTCCCGGTCGCCGCACCACCACAGGTCCCGTCGACACTCGTGGTGGTCGATGCGGACGGGACGCTGATCGGTCGGATGCGGGTCGAAGCCGACCGGCAGCTCGACACCCACGACCGTCGCCACGCGCTTGAGTTGCGGGCCTCCTGATGCCTACTGCCGACGTCACCCTCCGCCCCAACTCGACCGTCTCGCTCGGATCTACCTGGTCCGTGCAGGGCACCACGGCACACGCCGCGGCCAGCGACGACAACAACGCGACCTACCTCCAGACCTCCGCGCCGCACTCGACTAGCAAGGCCGTCGTCGGCGTCGCTGACGTCGCCTCGCCGGCCGGGTCGAAGATCGAGGCAGTCAGGGTCCGCGGGATCGTCGGGGTCGCTGGCGGAACACCCGGTACAACCACGAAGTTCTCCTTGGGCCTCCTGGGACCGATCGTGGGCGGGGCGGTCACCTACGACGTAGGCCAGAGCTTCACGCATGACGCTGACGGGCCGATGGTCAGCTGGACGTCGCAGTGGTGGACGAGCAATCCGCAGGCCGAGTTCACCGACGCAAGTCTCGATGGTGCGCAGGTGACGGTGCTGCACTTCACCGGTTCCGGCGCACCGTCGCTGCGGGTCGCTGAGCTTTACGTCGATGTGGATTGGAACGAGCGCCCGACCGTCGCGTTGACCGGCCCGGCGACACCGGTCACTGACACGTCCCGCCCTCTCGTCACCTGGACCTACGCCGACCCCGAAGGCGACGCACAGTCCGGCTTCGAGGTCCGGATCTACCTCGAAGCGGACATGCCCGGCACGGGATGGCCTGCCGACCCCGACGACGGCACGATCACCGCGGACCCGGTCTACACCTCCGGGGACGTGTCGTCGTCGAATCCCCAACATCAGGTCGACACGCTCGACAACGACACCGCCTACCGCGTGTACGTGCGGGCCCGTCAGGTCTGGTCCGGCGACGGAACCCACTGGTCGGGCTGGGTCCACGCCACCTTCACTCTCGACCTCGCCGCCCCACCGCCCCCGACGCTGACGGTCACACCCGATCCCGACACCGCCAACGTCGTCCTCGACGTGTCGAGCGCAGCCCCGGTCGTAGGCGAGATCGAGCCGGAGTGGTACCAGGTCCAGGCTGACTGGGGCGACGGGACGTGGGTGGAGGTGCGTGGCGCCACTATCGATGGGCGTGAACTCGAACCGGACATGTCTCGTGACGCGACCGTGGTTGACCGCGAGACACCCTTCAACACGGTGGTGTCCTATCGGGCCCGCGGCGTTGCGGACGTGACTGGTGAGATCGTCGCCGGGCCTTGGTCGACGACGAAGATCGCGACGCTCGCGAACGAGCTGCGGTGGCTCACCGACCCGCTCGACCCTTCTGTGGGCGGGTCGGTGTGGGCCGACCGGGTGGAGCGCGGGTTCGTGCCGGGCCGGCAGCACGTCCACATCCCTGCCGCCGGCGGTGACGTGACAGTCGTCCTGGCGGTCGTCGAGTCAGAACCGGTCGTGCAGCGGATCGTCGTCGAGGGCCTGACGTTCGACGACGACAGCTACGCCACGATGGAGACGCTGCTGCGCTCCAGAAGGACGCTGCTGTACCGCGACCGTCGCCTGCGTGCGTACGTCCGGTGGGAAGCGGGCCGTGACCTGGCTCCGCGGTTCCACGATGCGGCCCGTATCGACGGGTGGCGCGGGGCGCTCGTCGAGGTCGCCAGGCCGTCCCCGTGAGCAGCCTGGATGTTCTGACCCGTGAGGGGGCGCTCGTCACGTCCCGCGCCGAGGTGGGCCCTCCCGGTGGACCGTACGTCGGGGTGGCTGTGGTGGACGGGCAGGTGATCTACGACGTGTCTCGCCGCGTCATCCGTACCTGCCAGGTCACGCTGCAGACGGACTCGGCGGGCCTGCTGGCCCCCACCGGGACGCTGCTGCGCCTGTACCGCGGCGCCGTCGACCCGCGCACCGGCACCGAGTTCGAGGAACCCGTCGGGGTGTACGCGTTCGAGGAAGACAACGTCACCCGCCGCTCCGGGGTAGTCGAGATCGCCGGGTTTGACTTCACCCAGCTCGTCTCCGATGCCCGGTGGGAAGAGCCCTACGAGGTCGCGGCGGGGCAGCCGATCGACGAGGCGCTCGCGGCGGCGCTGCTGACCCGCATCCCGTGGCTCACCGCCGCCGACCTCATCTTCACCCCCACGTCGCAGACGACCACGGCCGTGGTGTGGGGTGAAGAGCGCGAGAACGACCCGTGGGACGACCTGGACAAGATGGCCAAGTCGGCCGGGATGTGGCTGTACTGGGACCGTGCAGGCCGTGCTCGTCTCGACCCGGTACCGGATCCTGACACCGACCCGGTGGTGTGGACCTACCAGCCCGGCGAAGCCACCTACGTCGATGCGAACCGTCGCAGGTTCGGCCGGGTACACAACGTCGTCGTGGCGACCGGTGAGCCTGCAGACGACAGTCCTCCGGTGAGGGCGACGGCGGAGGACGACGACCCGAACTCGGCGAGCTACGTGGGCAAATACCGCCGCCCCTACTTCCTCACGTCACCTTTCATGACCACCGATGCTCACGTGCAGGGTGCGGCTGATGCACAGCTCCGCCGCCTGATCGGTCTCGCCGATGAGGTCGCGATGATCGCGATTCCCGACCCGCGCCGCGACGTCGCCCAGGTCGTCGCCGTTGCCGACCCCGACCTGGGCGGTGTGGACGGCCGGTTCGTCCTGGACGCCGTCGCTCTACCGCTCCGTCCTGGCGAGATGGCGCTAGTGACGCGCAGGCGCAGACTGTGACCGCCGACAGGTTGCCGCTGGGGCTGCGTGATCTCCGCCAGGCCGAGACCAGCGGCGACGACGGAACCACCCTCACCCACCCGACCCTGAGCAAGGGGGTCGTCACCGCCGTCGACCCGCTGTTCGTGGACGGGCTGCCCGCATCGAACATCACTGGTGGGGTGCTCGCCGTCGACGACACGGTGTGGAAGCTGGTCGACCAGGGACGGCGGTTCATCTTCGGCATCGCGACAGTCCCGACGCCTTGGACCGCCCTGCCGTTCAACGCTGGATGGAGCGATCGCGGGAGCGGATGGGCTCCCGGCATGTACCGCAGAGTCGGCGACATCGTGCACTTGCGCGGCACCGTCACCAAGTCCACCGTCCCGGCCGCAGGCGACATCATCGCGACCCTCCCGGCAGGGTTCCGCGCGCCCGATGATCTCGCATTCCTGTTCAACACCGAGACGATCACGCTCGGCCGTCTGGTCATCCGACCCACCGGCGCGATCGAGTGGCGAGCCGGGACGGCCTCGGGCGGCAGCGCCGACTTCGTCCACCTCAACAGCATCTTCTGGTCCGTCACAGCCGCACCCGCCTGACCCATCGACGTGATCCAACACGGGAGCCTGAACGATGGTCGCGTTCGTGGCGGTCGGTACTGGCGCGTTCACCGTCGAGTCGTCGGTCACGAACTGATCGTGGCTGCGCATCGAGGACGTCCGGGGCCGCCTAGGACCACCACCGCGAGCATCGATCAGGAAGGTCCGTCGTGGCTTGGACGGTTCCTCCACCTTGAGCACAGGAGCCTGACATGCCGCAGTTCGACGTCGGAACCACTGCGATCCAGATCGTCACGGGCGCATACAAACGCCCCACGGTCCGCAACCTCGGACCCGGCAACGTCGGCCTTGGCTACACCAACCAGATCACCGTCGCCACGGCCGGGATCTACCTCAAGCCGGGCGAAGCGTACGAGTGGCCTACCGATCTCGGCTGGCCCGACGTCGGCGAATCATCAGTGTGGGCGATCGCGTCTGCGGCCGACACCGACGTCCGGGTCGAACAAGTCGGGTGAGTCCCTGACACAGCGACTGGTGGTCTGAGATGCCGTACACGACAGCGTCGAGCATGGACGTTCGAGCCGTCCGTGTAGCGACGGGTTCGATCGGCGCTACGGGCGAGGCCGACATCACGGTCACGTTCCCGACCGCGTTCCCCGACACGAACTACACGGCGACCGCGATCGTGGAGATCGACGACCCGGGCGAGTCGTTGCGTGTCCGTCGGATGCGGGTCAAGACAGCCGACTCGTGCGTGGTGAACGTCGTCAATAACGCGATCACGTCCAGAACCGGCACGTTGCACGTGATCGCGATTCACGACTAGGCGGCTGCTGACGCCCTGTCCACGCACTTAGGTAGGAGATCGTCGTGATCACCGATTATGGAGGCCCGTTGTGGCGTTGACCGTGGTCACCGTCACCGGCACCTACCTCGAGCGTGCCACCGGCGAGGCCGCCTCGGGGTCGGTGTCGTTCAAGCTTTCCGGCGCGATGGCCGACTCTGCCGACGACAAGATCGTTGCGCCTCGAACGATCAGCGCGGATCTGGATGAGAACGGACACATCAGCGTCGATCTGTACGCGACCGACGACCCCGGCATCCAGCCGCAGGGGCGCGTCTACACCGTCACCGAGCGGATCGTCGGGTCGCCGATCCGGATCTACACCATCGACGTCCCCCACGGTGCGGCCGGTGCGGCCGGTGCGACCATCGACCTGGCCGACGCAATACCAGTCGACGGCACCACGGCCACGTACGTGCTGACGGCAGCCGTCGTGACGTTCGACCCGTCCGGGCTCGCGGTCGTGACGGGTAACACGGTGCAGGGGGCCATCGAGCAGTTAGACGCCGCCTCAGGCGGTGGTGGTGCCGACCTCGCGGCCCACGAGGCAGACAGCCTCGCCGTTCACGGTATCGCTGACACGGCCGCGCTCGAGACCCAGGCGGGCGCCCAGGCCAAGGTCGACGCTCACGTCGGCGACGTGGACGACGCGCACGACGCAGCCGCAGTCAGCGTCGCCCTCGCGGCGGGCCTCGCCGCGACCAACGTGCAGGCCGCGTTGGCGGAACTTGAAACTGAGAAAGAGACCCCCGCAGGCGCGCAAGCCAAGGTCGACGCGCACCAGGCCGACACTAGCGCCGTTCACGGTATCGCCGACACGTCGCTGCTTGAGACTCAGGCGGGCGCTCAGGCCAAGGTCGATGCTCACGTCAACGATGTGGCGGATGCACACGACGCGTCCGCGGTTAGCTTCGCCCCCGTGGTGGGAGCGAATCTCGCCGCGACCAACGTGCAGAACGCGCTGGCGGAACTCGACACCGAGAAAGAGACTCCCGCGGGGGCGCAAGCCAAGGTCGATGCCCACGCCGACGACGTGACCGGGGTCCACGGTGTTGGTTTGTCCACCGTCGAGTCCGTGGCCGGAGCCCAAGCGAAGGCAGACGCGGCAGAGACGGACGCGAAGCAGCACGCCGACGCCGCCGACGCTGCCCACGTTGCTGCCGCCGCGGACCCTCATGCTGCTGCTGATTACCAGACCGGGGCCGAGGTCGCCGCGACCGTAGAGGCACACCGGGCAGACACCACCGTCGTTCACGGGATTGCCGACACCGCCGCTCTTGAAACCCAGTCCGGGGCGCAGGCCAAGGTCGACGCTCACGTCAATGACGCAGTAGATGCGCACGATGCCGCTGCAATCAGCTTCGCTCTCGCGGCAGGCTTCGCAGCCACGGACGTACAAGCCGCGCTCGTGGAGCTAGAAGCTGACAAAGAGACTCCCGCCGGAGCGCAGGCGAAGGTCGACGCTCACCAGGCAGACGGTACGGCCGTTCACGGGATCGCCGACACGTCGCTGCTCGAAACGCAGTCCGGGGCGCAGGCGAAAGCGGATGCGGCCGAAGCCGACGCGATCGCTCACGCGGACGCTCAGGACGCGGTCCACGCCGCCGCCGCCCCTGCACACGCTGCGTCCGGTGTGTCGTTCTCTGACACGGGCCTGGCCGTCGTCACCGGGGTCACCAATGTGCAGGCTGCACTCGCCCTGGTCGACGCCGAGCTGGATGCGGCTAGCGCCGCGTTGACCGGCCGGTTCCCGGTGGCGGAGTATGGGGCGTTGGCCGACGGCATAACCGATGACGCCGCAGCGATCCGGGCCGCCCTCGCTGCGGCTAAGGCGGCGGGCGGCGGGTGGGCCCTGCTCGAGGCCGGTAAGACCTATCGGGTGGACTCGACGCTGGTTATCGACGACGACCATGTCGGGCTTGCCTGTCCGGTGGGTGTCGGGGCGTATGTTTTCGACAACAGCTCACCGGCGGCCATCATCAAGTGCGGTGCCCGCCTAGTCGGCGGCGCGGTGGTGCGCATGACCGGCGAGGTGCTCGGCCGTCGCCTGTTCGGCGGCGGCGTCATGGGCGTCGGCATCCACTGTGGGACGACCGGCACGCACGCCGACCGGGGCCTAGAACTCGTCTCAGTTGCGGGGGCAGAGTTCGACGTCATGATCACCCACGTCCAGGCTGGCGGAGTGGGGCTGCTGTCCACGACCAACCCGGCCGCGGCAGCGCAAGCGGGAGACACCCAAGAGAACATGTTCTACCGGGTCGCGGTGCGTTTGACCGAGAACCACTCCGGGACCTGCATCCGGTTGGAATCGGGTGCAGCCGGAAGCAACACGAGCCTGAACTGGTGGGGCGAGGTATCGGTCCTGTACGGCGACGGGCACGGGATAGATCTGGCCAACGCGGACAACGAGTTCTTCACGCGCATCCGTGGCTTCCGCTTCGCCGCCTCCACGACCGGCAGATGCCTCGTGTTCCGCCGGGACCCGACGGGCGGGACGAACCGCGCTCGCAACAACACCTTTGCCTTCGTGCAGCCTACGGCGGGCGGCGTCCACTTTGAGGGCGACGACGGCGGGGCAGCCAATCCTCCTGAACACAACCACATTCTGTCTTACTCGCTCGACAACGGCGGCATCAAAGCCACCTTCGACGCTGGCGGTGAGAACAACCCGATCACGTACAACACTGGTGTACGTGCCGGGGAAGCCGACGCCATATTCAAGCGGCTGACCGCCGACTTCATCATCAACAACACCGCGATACTCACCCCCATCAATGAGTTGTCGTTCGTCGGTCGGTCCAACGGCATCTACATCGTGGACTACACGCTGTTCGTGACAGGTCCCGACACCGCTGACGTACAGGTTGCGCTGGACGTTCCCACGGGCGCAACGCATGAGATCGGCCTGGACGGCATCGGCCCAGCGGTAGCCGGGAGCACAACAGTCGGCTCGGCCCAGATGGCGGCGCTGACCACCGATGCTGGGGGTGAGGGGAGGGCCATCGGAACGTTGGCGACCACGCCCACCGTCCTACGAATGCGTGGCCTGGTCACCATGGGCGTCGCGAAGGGGTCGATCACGCCGATGATCCGTCAAAACACTGCGGTAGTAGGCGACACGACCGTGCGCATCAAAAGCTTCGTAGAGGCACGACGTGTCTCCTGATATGTCGTGCTCGACCGCTGAGCGCCCACTAGGTACAGGCCAGGCGAACTACCAACTAGTTCTAAACGCGCCTTGTTAGAAGCTCGGTTCTTCCAACGGAACTCGCCGCCCCGTTCGGACACGTCGCATCGCCGTGACGGTGCCAACCGCCTTTTCATCATCTCGCTCAGGAGCCTCGCCGTGTCGATCCTGACCAGCAGCGTCCTCCGCATCGTCAACGAGGTCCTCCCCCTCGCGCCGGTGACGGAGCCGACGTGACCGACAACAACATGACCTCCGGCGAGATCCGGCGCATCCTCGCCCGCATCGACAGCCAGCTCGCCCGCATCGACGACCAGATGGTCTCCCAGGACGTATTCAAGCTCGCGATAGGCAACGTCCAGGACGACATCAAGGAGCTCAAAAGCGAGACGACCTGGGGCCGACGCGCGATGGTCACCGCGCTGCTGTTCCCCATTTTGGTGATGGTCATCGGGGCGCTGGTCATCTTGGCGGTGACATCATGAGCAGGTTCGGGACGTGGTGGCGGGGCAGCTGGCGACCGGCGCTGGTGTGGGCCGGCATCGCCGGCGGCGCGATCCTGATCGGGCTGCTCGCCGGGACGCTGATCGAGAACGCCACCGCCCGTCGCGACTCCGAGGAAGCGCTACGCAACTCCCTGGCCCAACTGTCCGAACAGCGGGCCGCGAACCTGCGCCGCTTCGACCGGATGCAGAACTCCATCGATGATCTCGCCGAGGAGGTCGCGGGGGGGCGGGCGACCATCGGGCGGCTCGAGGCACAGGTCGCGGCGCTGCGGTCTCAGATCCGCGCATCCGGGCAGGAGCCCTTCGGTGGCGATGGCCTCGAACCGTCCCCTTCCCCGTCGAGGAGCTCGACCCCGCGACCGACACCGTCCCCGTCGCCGTCGCGGTCACCGTTCCCGCACCCCAGGCCTTCACCGTCTCCGTCTCCGTCTCCGTCTCCGTCGCCTACCTGCGACGTGTTCGTCACTCCATTCGGCTGCATCGACCCAAGGAACTCACGATGAAGTGGAGCAACGAACCCGTCATGTTGTCCGCGCTCGTCGCCGGGCTGTTCATCGCGGCGTCATCGGCGCTGGTCCTGCTCGACAGCGGCGCGACCCTCTACCTCGCCATCGGTACGGCGCTGGGCCAGCTGGGCATCGTGACCGGCGGCGGCGCGGTCGCACGCAGTCACGCGTGGGGTCCGAAGACCGTCGACACGATCATGGATGCCGACGTGGTCATCGCGGCGGCCGAGCGTGGCGAGCATGGCTGACATCTCCGCGCGGCTGCAGCGGGTCGTCGCACGTCTCCGCACCGTCTGGGGCATCACCGTTGTGCTGGTCCCCGGGTGGGAGACCCGCGGCGCCGGTCAGATGAAGGTGCTGGTCGGTCACGTCCAGCATCACGTCGGCGGGCCCCGCACCGGCGATGCACCATCCCTGCGCACGGTCACGTTCGGACGGGCCAGGCTGCGCAACTCCCTGTCGATGTGGTTCACGGCTCGTACTAGCGGTGTTGCCTACCTCGTCGCTGCCGGAGTGTCCTGGCATGCGGGCCGCTCATCGTGGGGCGGCTACACGTCGCTGAACGACAAGTTCGCCGGGAACGAGGCCGAACATTCCGGCCAGGCCGACGAGCGCTGGACCGATGCGTCCCTGTACACGCAGGCCGCGATCGCGTACGAGATGTGCCGCGAGTTCGCCCATCCGCTTAGCAACATCGCCGAGCACAAGGAAGTTGCCACCCGGCGCGGTCGCAAGCCCGACCGGGTAGCGATCGACGGGTCCCGGTGGCGGCGTCGCATCGGCGCCATGAAGCCCCCCCACATCGAGGAGGTCGAGATGAAACGAGGCGACAAAGGGGCGCACGTGGTCGGATGGATCGACGCCGTGCCGCTACTTGCTGCGGCACTCGGCGTCGACGTCGCCGGTCTCGACCTCGCCGCCGACCGCAAGCAGTCCACCTTCGGCGGTGCGACCGAAGCCGCCACCAACCGGCTGCTCAAGGAGCTGGACCGTCCCGAGAACGGCATCGCCGACTCCGGACTGGTGTCGCTGGTCGCCCTGTTCCGACCCGCACCGTCTCAGTCGGTCCCCGAGCACCCCCACTCGGAGCTGGTCAAGAAGGGCTCGACGGTGACGATCCGCGGGACCATCGCCGGATGACCCGTGGAACCCTCGCCCGCCGCCGCGCCGCGGCCGGTCGCGTACCGCTGCCCCGTGAAGGGGTGTCGCCGCTGGATGCTCTGGCAGGTCGGACGGGGCGCGATCGTGTGGCACGTCGTGATCTGCGAGCCGTGCCTACACCAGCTCGAGCGCGCCACGAGTGTCTCCACGTCGTCGCAGGCTGCCTGATGGTCGCACTCCGCTGGGTCCTCGCCGACCTCCACCGCTACCACCACAACCGACCAGGCTCGACACGCCCAGGTCGACGCTGACGGACGAACCCAGCCAGTCCGCTACGCACACCTACGCAACGAACCGAACTACAGCGATGTAACACACCTGGCGGTGCCAGGACCACTACACGAGCCCCCGCCCCCTCACCGGGCGGGGGCTCGTCGCGTTCTCATGAGAGATCGTCGTCGGTGCCCTGACCGCGCCAGGCATCATCAACAGCTGACTGCATCGCCACAGCCTCAAGCAGCTCGCTCATCGGTACGTCACGCTCCTGCGCAAGCTCGTCCACGAACATCAGAGCGACACGCGCGAAGGCCTCGGCTGTGTCCCACCAGTCCTGCTCATCGGATGGCATCAGCCGCACCCATGCGTCAGCGTCACGATTGAGGCGAGCAGTCAACAGGGCGAGCACACGCCCCCACTGGTCCTCGTTCATTGGCGCGCTCGTCGTCGGGCACGATCGAGCAGTGCTTTCACATCAGTGAGTCGGGCCCGCACGTACGACCGGTTCGACACATCCTCGTCGATCACCATTCGGTTGATCGCGAGCACCAGCGCGCTGATTCCGGCGCTTAGATCGTTGATCTGCGACTGAAGAGTGCCCATGTCGTCGCGGACCTCTGCCGCGAGTTGCCGCAGATGAGCGGTGACATCTGGGTCCATGGTCCAGCCTTCCTCAGTAGCTGAAGGTGTCGACGAGGTTGTCGCCGGGGTCGTACAGCCGCAGGGTGTCGCCGTCGTTGTTCAGGGCGGCTGAGCCGCGCCCAGCGTGGCAGTGGTCGGCCCCGTCGTTGCCGTCACCGCTGTAGAGTCGGGCCGTGGCACCCGGTGCGATGCTGATGCCGCACCAGTTCAGCCGGTTGTTGGCGGCGTCGAGGACGTACCAGCCGGTCATGGTCACGTTCGACGAGGCGTCGTTGCGGACGGTGAGGTACTCGCCGCCGTCGAAGGCGACGTCGTCACCGGCAGGGTCCGCGACCACGCCGGTGATGGTGACATCGGCGGAGCCCGGTGGCGGAGTTGGCGACGGTTCCGGCGACGGTTCGGGCTCGGGGTCAGGGTCAGGGTCGCAACGGTCTGCGATGCGGTCACGGATGGCAGCTTCCACCGCGGCACTGATGGCGGCCGTCCCGCCGGTCAACGTCAGCGGCGAGAAGGTGCAGGCGTGCTCGTCGATCCAGTCGACCGTCGATGGCGACCGCGCTAGCTCGTGTCCGTGGACCAGATGCAGGATGCCGTCGGTTGCCGCGACGGCGGGGCCTGCCGCCAGCGCGTCGGGGAAGTCGAGCCCGGTCGCGAGCCAGGTCCGGGCCGGGTCGGCGCCAAGGTCGCGCGCACGAGCGGCGACCCGGTTCGACGTGTCGTAGCGATCGTCCCCGGCGATCCTGGCTACCGTCACACCGAGGTCGCGGATGGCTTGTTCGACGTCGGTCGACACAGCCGCTGGCCCACCCACGATCGTGGCTGTACCCACTCCGAGATCGCTGATAGCGCGCCGTGTCGCGGGCGGGAGCGCCTCGGTGGTGACGAGCAGCACGGGTTCACCCTGCCGAGCAGCGAGACCCGCGACGGACACGGCATCGGGCCATCCCCGACCGGGGTCGAGGTCCGCACCCTCGACGACGTAGACGTGATCGAGGTCGGGCCCTGCGACCTCGGCCGCGACGAGCTGGGCGGTGTGGAACCGGTCATCGCCGCCGATGCGGGACACGTCGCCGACGCCGGCGGCACGCACATCTTCCTCGACGTCTTCCGACAATGCCTCGGGACCGCCAAGCAAGATCGCGCGGGCAGGCGCCAGTCGACGCAGCTCATCGGCGACCTTTTCGTCGAGCCGGTCCCCGCCGGTCAGCAGGATCGGTCCGCCACGCTTGCGGGCCAGCGGTGCACCGGCGAGCGCATCCGGATAGCGGAACGCGAGCGCGATCACGACCGTGTCCACGGCGCCGTCACCGGGGAACGTCGCCTGCGAGATCAGCACGGAGGTGTGGATCCGGTCATCGCCCGCGAACCGGCGGATGTGTCCGCTGCTGGTAGACGCCTCGTCGAGCGTGAACGTGTCGTGAACCCCAGAGGCGGATGTGGTGATGGCGAACGAGGTACGGCCGGTGCTGGTCAACGTCACGTTGCCGTCGACGGGGTCGCCAGTGTCCGGGTGCTGGGTCTGGAACACGCGGCCCTTCTCGTCCCAGCGCGCGACCACGTCAGGATCTGGATGCCCGAAGCTGTTCTTGCCCACCGGGATGACCGCAGCCTGTGGCGACAGCGTCGACACGTACGTCTCGTTGGAGGAGAATCGGGCTCCGTGATGGTTCACCTTGACCGCGTCCACGTCGCCGTAGGAGGCTGCGACCGCCGACTCGACGTCGGCACGTGACCCCTCGTCCGTGCCGTTGACGTCACCGCAGGTGGCGATGTCGAGGTCGTCGTACTCGACCAGCAGACACACGCCACGGTCGTTCTCCTCGGTAACGGCCACACCGTCAGCGGCGGTGCCATCCGTGCCGGCCGAGATGACCGTGAACGTGACCCGGTCCGCCCCGGAGCACAGCGAGAACGCATCCCCGATGTCGACGGGCTGGCGGACCGTCTCGCCGGTCACCCAGTCGAAGTAGCTGCGGTAGGTGTTGGAGTCCTTGACGGTTCGGTCGCCGCCACGGTCGTACACCGCCGCGACGCCGACTCCTGTGGCCTGGCCCACGTCCTGCACGTCGCCGAGATGGTCGGCGTCGTAGTGCGACACGCTCATCCATCGCAGCTCCGACCGAGACCCCCACGCGTCGAGTTGCGCCAGGACCTCGTCGGCCGCACCGGCGTTGGCATCGACCAGCCCCACGTCGCCGCACGGGGCTCGGTACAGGGCTGCGTCGCCTTGCCCGACGGCGAGCCACACCACCTCGAGATGACTGGTTGCGCTGGCAGGTGCGAGGATGGTGGCGGTCAGGGCAGCAGTGGCGAGAAGCGTGCGGAACATCAGGACCCCCGTGGTCGCTCGTCGGCTCCGCGACCCTACCTGCCGGTCGCATGCTGGGGGATGGGTTTCTAAGACGGCATCCCCGACGGATGGGTCCCCGAGGACGGGTCGTGACGACACCGCGGATGCAGCTGGGCCTGGTCAACTGGATCGAGGCCCCGGACCGGCCCGCCGAGGTCGATGTTGACGACCTGGGCTACAGCGTCTCGGTCAACGGTTCGAGTGCCACATCAGGACCGGGAACGAGACCTCACCCTCACCTTCTAGCGAGACGCGAACCTCGTACTGTCCGGTGGTTGGCAGCACCACATTCTCGAACTCGACGGTCATAGGTAGCTGCAAGGGCCAGTCGTCGGGTACGCCGTCGGGCCAGCGGTCGAGGCTGAACAGTCCGTCCGCTCCCGCGATGATGTTGCCGCCAGGGTCGACCATCTCGGCGGACCACGCCGTCATCCGGTCGTCTGCGAAGACAGAGAAGACGAGCACGACGGCTAGCTTGTCGAGTTCGACCGGAGTCTTCCGAAGCCCAAGGTCGTTCCAACCCGCCCCCGCGGCCCAGAAGTGACGGCCGCGCAGCTCGGCGCCACGCGCCATCGTCACGAACTCGAGCTGCACGTCAGCCCGATCCCAGCCCGACGAACCCCTGACCGATCTCGATGCCTGCTCGGCAGTTCTCGAACCGGCTGCTCATCATCGTCATGCCACCGATAACCAACCTGTCCGGCTCCACGGTGATGCGGTCGCCTCCAGAGGTGAAGAACGATCCCTGGTCGACGACGACCTCGTCCCGGGACTCGACCGAAGCGTGGAACACGACCTGATCCGTGGCTCCATCGGTCAGCGACAGATCGCTCGGGGACGTGGTGATCGTGTATCGGTCCTCGGGGTTGAACGTCCATGCGTTCCGTCGGAGCCGAGCGACGTGCGTGCCCTGCTCGTCGTACAGGTCGGCGGTGAGGAGCAGCTGCCGGTCCTCGCGGACTTCGAGGAAGATCTGGGGTTCTCCCCCCGCCAGGAGGATCGCGGGGGTGTTGATGAACTCGTTGGAGCCGAACACGAGACGCTTGAGCGGTCGTGCATCACGGGGTGTTGGTACGTCGTCGGGTTGCTGCATTGAACTTGAACTCCTACTGGGAGATGACGGCTCAGGCGCTGCCACTCGACCCGTGCGGCTGGGCTGGGCTCCTGAGCCAGGCGTACGCCTCCGCCAGTTGCAGCACCTTCAGCGGGAAGGTCTCCTTCTCCAGTAGATCAAGCACGTGACGCACGACGTCATTGTGCAGATCCCCGAGCTTTCGCTCCTCAGCCATCTACGCCTTCTTCCATCGGTTAGGTCTCGCGTAGGCTACCGTCTGAACTGGACAACCGCACGGACATCGACATGGACAGGTAACTGGTCTACAATCTTCCCTCCGTCGCGAAGGGCATCTGAATGAGCAACGCGGCATTGCTACGGCGGTACCAGGAAACCCATCCATGGATTGACTTCACAGCCGACCTCAAGGCGTTGAGTCACAAGACATGGATGCTGATCGGTGAGGCGCAGTCGAAGTGCGAACACATCGCCGGGGTGCCGTTGAAGCCGATGGAGCAGGACTCCCTCAACAACATCTATCTGTCGAAAGGTGTCCACGGCACCACGAGTATCGAAGGCAACACCCTCACCGAGGAGGAAGTTCTCAAGATCATCGAGGGCGACCTGGACCTTCCTCCGTCGCGGGAGTACCAGCAGCAGGAGATCGAGAACATCCTCGCCGCCTACAACCACATCATCGGTGATGTGGTTCATGGGCGAACGCTGGAACTCACGTCCGAGCGGATCAAGATGTTCAACCGCATGGTCCTGGAGGAGACCGAGCTGCGGGACGGTGTCACCCCGGGACAGTTCCGCACCGACCAGGTAGGGGTTATGCGCTACCGAGCCGTCCCCGCTGAAGATGCGGAGTACCTCGTCGACCGCATGTGTCAATGGCTCCAGGACCTCCAGGTCGTCGACGACGAGATGCGCTTCGCGATCGCCGTCTTCAAGTCGATCCTCGCGCACCTGTATCTCGCATGGATCCACCCCTTCGATGACGGCAACGGCCGAGTCGCTCGACTCATCGAGTTCCAGCTGCTTATCGAGGCCGGCGTCCCCGTCCCCGCTGCTCACCTGATGAGCGACTTCTACAACCTGACCCGTGATCGCTACTACATCGAGCTCGACCGCACATCTACCCGACAGCCGTACTCCGTCGACGGGTTCCTTCACTACGCGATCCAGGGGTTCGTTGACCAGCTTCGCGACCAACTTCAGTTCGTCCGGGGGTTCCAGATGCGTGCGACGTGGGAGAACTTCGTCCACGGGGCACTCGGCAAGAAGAAGGAGACGCCAGCCCGGCGCCGTCAGAAGCATCTCGTCTTCGACATGCCGCACGACCAGCCGGTGACGCGCGACGAGATCCCTGATCTGAGTCCTCGGCTTGCGCGCGAGTACGCGGACAAGACGAGGAAGACCGTTACGCGCGATCTCACCGCCCTCTCGAAACTTGGGCTGGTCGTGCGCCGGGAGAAGGGCTGGATTCCGAACATCGCGGTGCTCGAAGGTTTCCTGCCACTCACCCATCCAACCGACTAGCCGTCGTCGCGGCGGGAGCCGTGTTCCTCGGCGTTGCCCCACTCGATCCGGTCGACCCTCCGGGACGGGTAGCTCGTCTCGCCGCCGTCGTCGCGGCGGATGCGGACCCAGTCGCCTTCGAGCGCGACCTCGACGTCGTGCAGGGTCTGAGGGACCGACTCCTGTTCCTTGTTCCAATAGACGGTGGCGGTACGGAACTGCATGATGACCTCCTGGTCGCTGATGTGATGTGGTGCGAGTATCAGGCGCGTTGGGTGGTCCCTCGCCACACTTGCCGCCTAGGGTGATTCACGCACCCTGGACCATCGAGGTGTCCTCTTCATCGATGAGCTGCTCGAGGTGCCCCGCGGTGTCTCCGACCACCTGCGTCAGCCCCTCGAGAACGGCTACGTGACGATCACGCGGACGAAGGCCACCGTGCGGTTCCCGGCTGAGGTCCTGCTCGTCGCGGCGACCAACCCGTGCCCTTGCGGGCACCTCGGTTCGCGGAGGCGGGCGTGCCGTTGCCGCCCGGACGAGGTGAAGCGCTACCGCAACCGGCTGTCGGGTCCGCTGCTCGACCGCATCGACCTGCAGGTCGAGCTCGGCCCGGTCGAGGAGTCCCGTCTCACCGGCCCCCCCGACGGCGAGGAGAGCCACGTGGTCGCCGAGCGGGTCGCCGCCGCACGGGCCGTCGCTCGCGACCGGTGGGGAGCCGGCGCGCTGAACCGTGGCGTGCCCTCGTCGCGTGTCCGCGAGACCGCGGAGCCGGGCGCGTTGCGGACCCTCGCCGCGGCGATCGAGGCCATGGGGCTGTCGGCGCGAGCCTTCGACCGCAGTCTGCGGGTCGCCCGGACGATCGCCGACCTCGCGGGCCGTGACACGATCGGCACCGACGACGTCGAGGAGGCAGTGGCTTACCGGCTGCGCGACCTCACGTCGGTCGCGTGAGCGCCCCCTGGGGGGACATCGCCGCGCCGGGAACGGACCCCGCGGTCCTCGAGCGGCTCGTGGCGACGATCGCGCGGCGCGGCGGTACCTCTCCCCTGGTCAAGCACGCCGTGGAGCTGGCGATCACCGAAGGCTCACTCGACCCCGACGACCTCCTCGACCGCATCGCACCCCCGACCACCCTCACCGAACGCCAGAGCATCATCCCGGTCGTGCGCCTGTGGCGGCAGCTGGGCGTGCGGGCGGCGGCCGTCGGCGATCCGGCCTACCCGTGGCGGCTCGCCCGCGGCTGGCCCGAGTCCGGCGCCCCGCCGCTCCTCGCGTGGCGTGGTCCGGCGGCTGGCATCCCCGACGTGCCGGCCGTCGCGATCGTCGGGGCGCGACGCGCGACCGGCTACGGAACTGCGATCGCCGCGTGGATCGCCGAGTCGGCGGGGCGCGCCGGTGTGCTGGTCGTCAGTGGGGGAGCTGTGGGCATCGACGCCGCGGCCCACCGGGCTGCGCTCGGCACGTCCGGAGCGACCGCGGTGGTGCTCGGCTGTGGCCACGACGTTCGCTACCCGCGACCACACGCGACCGTGGGCGGGCTGTTCGATCAGGCCCTCGAGGCGGGTGGGGCGCTCGTGTCGGAGTACCTGCCCGGCGTGGAGCCCAAACCGCACAACGTGGTCGCGCGCAACCGGGTCGTGGCGGGGATGGTCGACGCGGTCGTCGTGGTCGAGGGCAGCGACCGTTCCGGCTCTCTCCGGACCGCCGCCGCGGCCGCGGCCCTGGATGTGCCCGTCCTCGCGGTGCCCGGCGACGTACGCGCTCCGGGGTCCGCCGCGCCGCACCGTCTACTGGCCGAGGGAGCCGCTCCGTGCACGGGTCCGTCTGACGTGCTCGACGCCCTGGGACGGTCCGAGGTGGATCACGACCGTCCGGCGCAGACACCGTCGCCGTTGCCGGAGCCGGTGCACGCGGAGCTGGCTCGGCGCTGGCCGCGGGCGGTGGCGGTCGACGAGCTCGCGGCGATCACCGGCACGCCTGCCGGTCAGCTGCTCGCCGCGCTCACGCGGGCGCGGGTCGCCGGCTTCATCGCCGAGTCGGCCGAAGGTGTCCGGTTGTCGCGCGCCCCGCGGTGAGCCTCAGGCCTCGTCGGCGGCGGCCGTCAGGTACGGGACCCAGGCTCCGTCGAGGAACGACGCGATGGTGGGTACCAGGCGCCCGGGGAAGGTGCGCAGCTCGGCCACCGACCACGCGCGGACGAGCTCGGCGTTGGGTAGCTCGCGGACCAACGCGGACGCATCGTCGATGGGGTGCAGCAGATCTGCTGGGTGGCCGATCACCAACGTCGGAACCTCGATGCGCTCGCGGTCGCGACGGCTCGGGGCGATCTGGCCGGACGTGAGTCCGTGCAGCACGGCGGCCATGCTGCGGGGATCTGCCGAGGCGAGGTCGAGCAAGGCGTCGAACGCGTCGTAGCCGGTCCGGGGGAGGCGTCGGACCAGCGAGGTGACCACCCGGGCCGTGCGCGTCCCGTAGCGCAGCGCGATCAGGAGCGGCACGAACAGCAACGTAGCCGTGACCCCGCCCCGCTCCAGCACCGGCATCTCGAGCAGCAACGCACGTACGCGGTCGGGGAAGTCGTTCGCGACCTGGAGCGCCACGTTCGCACCGAGGGAGGTACCGCCGACGACCGCCTGGGCGACCTCGAGGTGGTCGAGCAGCCCCACGACCTGCTCAGCGTAGAACTCGATGCGGTGATCGAACGCGTACGGCGATCGGTCGCTACGGCCATGCCCCAGCAGCTCGAGGAGCACGACCCGGTGCCCCTCGGCGGCGAGGCGACGGGCGATCGCGCGGTTCATCCCCGAGCCCAGCAGCAGCCCGTGGAGGAAGACCAGCGTGTGGGGGCCCTCGCCGTGCACCTCGTAGACCAGCCTGTGACCGTCGTGCACGAACCACTGCGGCTCCGGCGGGGATGCGGACGCTGGCACGTCTCCCTCCGTGGTGGGACGTGACCGTAGGGTACCGGTGGCCCGGTGCTCCCTCGCACAGGTCACATCAAGCGGGCACTGCTCTTGACAACAGTTCACAACTACAACAGCATGTGTCTCGGGGGACGGTGTGAGGATGCGAGATGCCGGAGGCGACAGCGGCGGCGGGATCGCCGCTGCCGCCCGCGTGGGCGGGCGCGATCGACGCCTTCATCGGCTACCTGACGGCGGAGCGTGACCTCAGCCCGGGCACGGTCACCGCCTACCGTCGTGACGTGCGCGACCTCGCCCGGTGGTGCAGCGACCTCGGCATCGAGCATCCCGGCGAGGTCGAGCTCGTGGTCCTGCGCCGGTACCTCGCCCACCTCGCCGGCGCGGGCTACGCCCGCTCGACCATGGCCCGCAAGGCCAGCGCGCTGCGGACGTGCTTCGCGTTCCTGCGCCGTCGCGGCTACGTCGACCGTGACCCTGCCAACCTGCTGATCACCCCCAAGCAGGGGCGGGCACTGCCGCGTGTCCTGCGCCCCGATCAGGTCGTGGCGCTGCTCCTGGCCCCCGACCCCACGTCGCCGACGGGCCTGCGCGACCGGGCGCTGCTCGAGTTGCTGTACTCGTCCGGAGCGCGGGTGTCGGAGGCGTGTGCGCTCGACCTGGCCGACCTCGACCTCGCCGAGGCGCAGGTGCGGCTGTTCGGGAAGGGCCGCAAGGAACGCATCGTCCCGCTCGGAGAGCCGGCCATCGCCGCGCTCGACGCCTACGTCGTGGGCGGCCGCCCCGAGCTCGCGACGGGAGCCGAGCCCGCGCTGTTCCTCAACACCCGCGGCGACCGGCTCGGACCCCGCGACGCGCGTACCGCCGTCACCGCCGCGGCTCGCACTGCTGGGCTCGGTCGCGTGACGCCCCACACGCTCCGGCACAGCTACGCCACCCACCTGCTCGAGGGTGGCGCTGACCTCCGTGCCGTCCAGGAGCTGCTCGGTCACGCCTCGCTGCAGACCACCCAGCGCTACACCCACGTCTCCCGTGGTCGCCTGGTCGAGGTCTACACCGCCGCCCATCCGCGTGCCGGTGTACGGCCTTCGACGGGAGGGGGTGGGTAGCATGAGCGCGGCCCTCGCCGGTACCACACGTGGAAGGAGCGGCGTGGATCCCGAGATCCGCGCGTTGTGGGAGCGGTTCAAGGAGACGGGCGACCCCGGGCTTCGCGAGCAGCTGATCCTCAACTACGCCCCGCTCGTCAAGTACGTGGCGGGGCGCGTCGGCGTCGGGCTCCCCAACACCATCGAGCACCACGACCTCGTGTCGTACGGCATGTTCGGGCTGATGGACGCGCTCGAGCGCTTCGACCTCGGGCACGGCGTCAAGTTCGAGACCTACGCGATCACCCGCATCAAGGGCGCCATCATCGACGAGCTCCGCTCCGTCGACTGGGTCCCGCGCTCGGTTCGTACCAAGTCCAAGCGCATCGAGCGTGCGGTCGCCCGCCTCGAGCACCAGCTCCAGCGGACACCCACGGACGAGGAACTGGCCGACGAGCTCGAGGTGAGCGAGGATCAGCTCGCCGACATGCTGCAGCAGGTCTCCCTGGTCTCGATGGTGGCGCTCGACGAGACGTTCGACATCGGTGACGGCGACCGCGTCCCGTTGAAGGACACCATCCAGGACCAGCTCATGCCTGACCCCGAGGCCACGGTCGACGACGCGGAGATGAAGCGGCTGCTGCGGGACTCCATCACGCGTCTCAGTGAGCGTGAGCAGAAGGTGCTGGCGCTGTACTACTTCGAGGGTCTCACGCTCGCGCAGATCGGCGACATCCTCGGGGTCACCGAGTCCCGGATCTGCCAGATCCACACGAAGTCGGTCATGAGCCTGCGTGCCAAGCTCACCGAGCGCATCCAGGGCTAGACAGGTGACGCGCTTTCCACACCCTGCGTGGACGTCGGCGTCTCGTTCCCTTGGGTCCTGAGTACGGTGACCACCGTCGCGGGGGCGGCGGAGGGGATCCGTGCGTCCCGCTGCCCTGCTCGTCGGGCTCGCGCTCATCAGTGCCACGTCGTGGAGTGGGTCCACCGCGACGGCGGCAGCCGCGTCGCGCCAACGCGTCGGCCCGCCGGTCGGCGGTGTACCGGTCGTCTACGCCGCGCCGGTCCCCGGCCGCGTCGTCGCCCCGTTCGAAGCCCCCGCGACCCCCTACGCGCGTGGCCACCGCGGCGTCGACCTGGCGGTGACGCTCGGAGAGCAGGTGGCGGCCGCGGCGGTCGGAACGGTGGGGTTCGCCGGAACGGTCGCCGGGACGAGGTGGATCAGCATCCAGCATCCCGACGCGATCCGGACGACCTACGGGCCGATGGACCGGATCGACGTCCGCGTCGGGGATCGGGTCGCGCGCGGGCAACGGATCGGGACCAGCGCGCCAGGTCACGAGCCCGGACGTGGTCCGGTGTCCCTGCACTGGAGCGCGCGGCTCGGTCCCGACCGCTACCTCGATCCCCTGACGCTGCTGCGTGGCGGGACGGGGCCGTGGCGCCCCACCCTGGTCGGGGCGGGGGAGTGGTCGACCACCGGTGAGCGCGACGTCCCCGCCTACGACGAGTGGACTGGAGAGCACTCGTGGTGGGGCGCCGTGCCGGGATCGCGTGCAGCCGACGGCCCGGGCTGGGTGTTCGCGCCGAACCCCAACCTCGCGGTCGGGGTGGCGGGGTTCAACAGCCACAGCGGGGCGACCGCGATGGATCTCACCCACCTCGGCTACGCCCCGGAGGACGTGACCCACTTCAGCTACGCGGGCATCGATGCGGACGGTCGGCCGATGCCCTACGAGGCTCACGACACGCTGGTCGGCGTCCACGAGGCGGCTCTGCGGCTGCGCGACCAACTCCGTGCCCTGGCCGCCGCCGACCCGGGACGAGCGGTCGACCTGATGGGCCACTCGATGGGCGGCGTGGTGGCGCTGTGGTACCTGCTCGCTCTGCACGATCCCGCCGATCCGACCCTGCCGCCCGTCGACCACGTCGTCACCATCGCGTCTCCCATCGAGGGTGCGGCGCTGGCGGGCACAGCACAACGGGCGCAGCACAACCCCCTCGTCGACCTGATCGTCGATCACCTCGCCGGCCACGTCTCCGACAGCGCCTCGCTCGAGGACCTCGCACCGGGGTCGGCGCTCCTGAGCGAGCTCGAGCAACGATGGGTCCGCGCCCGCGAGGACCCCTGGAGCAGCCCGCTGGCCACGGGGACGCGTGTCGCGACCTTCGGGGGAAGCCGGGATCCGGTCGTGCCGGAGCACCGCAGCGAGCTACCCGACGCCCCGCACGTGGTCCTCCCCGGCGACCACTCGCGCGTTCGCGACACCGAGGCGAGCCGCATCGCGGTGCGTGCGTTCCTGGCGGATCAGCCGGTCCCGGGTGCACCGGGCGGCGTCGGGCACGTCCTCAGCTACGGCATCAGCTGGCTGGAGGGCCTCGTCGGTGAGCTGCTCGCACCACCGTTACCGATCCCCGGCCTCGGTTGACGCCGGTGGACCGTGGTGCGCCCCGCCGGTACCCTGCCCGGGACGGCCCGCCACGCGCGGGCCGTCCGCACGCAGCACCAACACCCATCACACACGTCCGCTGACGGATGGCCCCGGTGCCCGGCAACGGGTGGGTCACGCCGTGCTCAAGCAGCGCAGGTGTAGCACGACCCAGAGTGCTCGAGTAGCGCAGCGGTAGCACGATCTACTCCGGACGACGCGGGCGGAGGCCCAACCGAACCAGAAGGAAGAACACGTGGCTGTCGTCAGCATGCGCCAGCTGCTGGAGGCTGGCGTCCACTTCGGACACCAGACCCGGCGCTGGAACCCCAAGATGCGTCGCTACATCTACGGCGAGCGCAACGGGATCTACGTCATCGATCTGCGCCAGACGGTGGACTACATCGAACGGGCGTACTCCTTCGTCCGCGACCTCGTCGCCGGCGGCGGGAACATCCTGTTCATCGGCACCAAGCGTCAGGCGCGCGAGTCGATCCAGTATCAGGCACAACGGGTCGGCATGCCGTACGTCACCGAGCGCTGGCTCGGCGGGATGCTGACCAAC
This sequence comes from Actinomycetota bacterium, assembly GCA_019347575.1. Taxonomy (NCBI): domain Bacteria; kingdom Bacillati; phylum Actinomycetota; species Actinomycetota bacterium. The sequence continues at coordinate 112,176 of JAHWKY010000013.1, forward strand.
TTCGAGACGATCAAGACCCGCATCGCCCGGCTCAAGGAGCTCGAGGCGATGGACACCTCCGGCACCTTCGAGCTGCTGCCGAAGAAGGAGGTCCTGAAGCTGCGGCGCGAGCACGAGAAGCTGCAGACCGCGCTCGGCGGCATCCGCGAGATGGAGCGGCAGCCGAAGGCGGTGTGGATCGTCGACACCGTCATCGAGGAGATCGCGGTCAAGGAGGCCAACCGCCTCGACATCCCGGTCGTGGGGATCCTCGATACCAACTGCGACCCCGATCTCGTGCAGTTCCCGATCCCTGGGAACGACGATGCGATCCGCTCGGCCGCGCTCCTGACCCGGATCGTCGCCGACGCCTGCGCCGACGGGCTGTTGCTGCGCGCGTCGCGGTCGCCGGACGAGGAGCTGCAGATCCAGGCCATGCAGGCCGCCCGATCCGCCGGCGGAGGCCTCGACGCCACCGAGCCCAAGGCCCAGTGGGAGATCGAGCTCGAGCGCGAGCAGGCCGCCAAGCAAGCGGCTGTCGCCAGCGCCGGCACCGAGGCAGCCCCATCTTCACCCCCGGCGGCTCCCGCCGAGACCGGCGACGCAGCCGACGAATCGACCGACGAGACCGCCACCGAGTCGACCGACGAGAAGGCCGCCGAGTCGACGGACCAGCCGACCAACGCGACGACCGACGCGTCGACCGACGCCGCCACGGAAGCGGGCGGCGACGAGGGCGCGACGGATGCCGGCGAGGGAACCCAGGATGGCTGACATCACCGCTGCCGCCGTCAAGGAGCTCCGCGAGCTCACCGGCGCCCCGATGATGGCGTGCAAGCAGGCGCTCGTCGACGCCGACGGCGATCTCGACGCCGCGGCCGACCTCGTGCGCGAGCGCACCGGTGCGAGGATCGCTGCTCGGACCGCCGATCGCACCGCCTCGGAGGGGCTGGTACACGCCTACCTGCACCAGCCGAGCCCCGGTACCCCGGCCAGGGTGGGCGTGCTGCTCCAGCTCAGCTGCGAGACCGACTTCGTGGCCAAGAACGAGGAGTTCCAGCAGCTCGCTCGAGACCTCGCGCTGCACATCGCAGCGTTGAAGCCGCAGTTCGTGCGTGAGGACGAGGTCGACGAGGCTGTACTCGAGAAGGAGCGCGACTTCGCCCGCAAGGAGGCCAAGGAGTCGGGCAAGCCCGACGACATCGTCGAGCGCATCGTCGAGGGCAAAGTCAAGAAGTTCTACGAGGAAGCGGTGCTGCTGAACCAGCCCTTCGTCAAGGACGACTCGAGGACCGTCGCCAAGGTCATCGAGGAGGTCCAGGGCAAGATCGGCGAGAAGATCGAGGTCGCGCGCTTCGTGCGCTTCCAGGTCGGCGCCTGACGCCGCTGCGCCTTCGTGCACGGCGTCCTTCCCTGTTGAGGATCGCGCCTCTGGTCCGTGGGGGTCATGGTCGCACGCCGTGCGAGACCGTACGCTCTGGGCGGGAGAACGGGAAGCCGAACGGGGTCAAGGAGCAGGCGAAGATGATCTACGAGACGCTCGCCCAGCGCGAGTGATCAGACCCCGTCGCACTCGGGTGCGAGCACGCCCTGGCTGCAGACCGTGGCGGGGGGGCCCGCCCCGACGATGTTGACGGCACGCACCTCGTAGTCGTGCGTGGCGGCGAGCAGCAGTACCGGATCGTCGTAGCTGGTCTGCTCGGGTCCGACGGTCGCGACCAGGACGCCGTCCCGGAGGATGTCGTAGCGCAGCACCGGCGCGCGTCCGTCGCTCTCGGGGGGTGCCCACTGCAACCGGCGGTTCACCAGCGTGGCCTGGACGGTGAGCTCGCGGGGCGCGGACGGTGTCGTCGGCGTCCGCGCGCTGGCGTAGCCGAAGAGACCCGGTCCGTCGTCGTTGAACGCGCGCACCGCCACCGTGTACATCGTGTCGCCTGACAAGCCGTCGAACTGCGCGGAGCGTGCCGAGCCAGGGAGGGTCAGTCTCCGGCTGGGTTCATCGGCCCCCCAGGCGAGGACCTCGTACTCCGTGATCGGGGTGCCGCCGGAGCTGGGCGCCGCCCACGTGACCTCGATCCTCCCCGGCGCGTCGGTCGCCGCGCGGGCGGTCGGTTCGGGTTGCCCGGGGGGTTGCGGGTACGAGCCCAACAGGGCACCGCCGGTGGTCGCGAGCAGGATGCGACCGGAGACGAAGTCGAAGTTCCGCAACGGTCCGCTGAGCGCGGTCTCGCCGACGATGCGGTGCGCCCACGTCCCGGAGGGTGTGCGCTCGAGCAGCGACGGTGCCGCGTCCGAGCGGCTCGCCAGGATCTGGTCCCCCGAGGCCGCCAGGAGCGTCGCGAAACGACCGCCAGGGAGGTCGGCGTCCTCCGGCTCCTCGATGAGCTCGAGCTCCCACGGCGCTCCATCGCTCGCGCGGTGGTACCGCGCGATCAGTTCGTGGGGCTGTACGTCGATGACGATGCTGTTGTCGGTCGCTGACAGGACGTTGGCGGCGCTCGTGCCGGGCGGCCCGAGGTTGTACGGGTCGGGGAGCCGCTCGGGCGTGAACCCTCCGCCGTTGCCGTGGAACACCCACACCTCCTCGTCACCGAGGTTGCCAGCAGCGTCGCGCTCTCTCCCGACCACGACGATGTCGTCACCGGCCAGGGCCACCTCCTGGCCGAAGCGGCCGCTCTCGGTCGCGGCCCCGGGGCGTACGAGGCGGTGGTAGCGCGTCGTTCCATCGGGTTCGGTGAGCCAGACGTGCACCTCGCCCGCTGCCCCGACCACGGTGCCCTCGTTCCGGGTCGCGAACTCATCGCCGACGACGAGCAGGCGACCGTCGCTGGCCACGCGCGGCCACGTGATACCCGCCGCGACCTCGCCCTCGTAGACCGCTTCCGATACCCCAAGACGGAACGACGTGACCGAGTTCCGGCTAGCCGCGAGGAGCTGGTCGTCGTGGACGTGGACCCCGAACTCGCCGAACCGTCCGGTCACGCTCGAGCCCATGGGGGTCGTGACGTCGTAGGCGCTCCAGGTCCCGTCGCCGAGGCGACGGTGAACGCGGACCGCGCCGGCATCGGTTACCCCGTCGACATCCGCGTCGTACGCGGCCACGGCGGCCGTGTCGCGTGTCACCGCCACCGCGGTGCCGTCGGACCCTCCGGGCCCGTCCAGGGGTGTCCACTCGATGTCGTTCGTGCCCGGGAGGGCGGCGACCGGTGTCACCAAGCCCATGACGAGGCCGACTGTGACCACGAGGAATGACCTGTGGCTCCGGGACATCGTGCGGATGCGGTCCCACGTCGTCATCTGGTTGCCTCCCCGGGTCGATCCGGCCCCCGCACGGCCGCTTCGCACGGCCACTTCGCCGTCAGTTCCCGGGATACCTGTCCGGGACGAGCGGTCCGGAGGCGTCGGCTAGCATCCTTACGAGCATCCGGGATCGCCAGCTGGAGGACCGCGCCGTGACCGACGCCAGCCGGCAACCCTACCGCCGCATCCTCCTCAAGCTCTCCGGAGAGGCGTTCGCGGGTCCCGAAGCGGACGGCGGCATCTCGACCCAGGTCGTGAACTTCATCGCGTCCGAGCTCGTCGAGCTCGCGCAAGCCGGCACCGAGGTCGGCGTCGTCGTCGGGGGCGGCAACATCTTCCGCGGGACGTCCCCTCAGGCTGCCGGCATGGACCGTTCGAGCGCCGACCAGATGGGGATGCTCGCGACGGTGATCAACGCGCTCGCCCTGCAGGACGCGGTCGAGAAGGCCGGTGTTCCCACCCGCGTCCAGAGCGCGATCGCGATGCAGGAGCTGTGTGAGCCCTACATCCGTCGCCGAGCGCTCCGCCACCTCGAGAAGGGCCGCATCGTGGTCTTCGCGGCCGGTCTCGGGGCGCCGTACTTCTCGACCGACACCGCGGCCGCGCAGCGGGCGCTCGAGATCGGGGCGGAGGTGCTACTCAAGGGCACCCAGGTCGACGGGATCTACGACGCGGATCCGCGCACGGCCCCGGATGCACACCGCTTCGAGTCGGTCGACTTCCTCGAGGTCCTCAACCGCGGACTCACCGTCATGGACGCGACCGCGATTTCGCTGTGCATGGACCACAAGCTGCCTATCGTGGTCTTCGAGCTGCTCGAGAAGGGCAACATCCGTCGCATCGTCGAGGGTGAGGCCGTCGGCACCCTCGTGACCGCTGGCTGACGCGAACAGGAGAACGCCGATGACCCAGTTCACCGACGTGAGGTCCGTCCTCGCCGACGCCGGACACCGAATGGACGGAGCCGTCGATCACCTGCAGATCGAGTTCGCCGGTATCCGCACGGGGCGCGCGAACCCCCAGCTGCTGCACAGCCTGCAGGTCGACTACTACGGCCAGATGACCCCGTTGCAGCAGCTCGCGACGTTCGCCGTGCCCGAGCCGCGGATGCTGGTGGTCAGTCCCTACGACAAGTCCTCGCTCGACGCGATCGAGAAGGCGATCCGTGACGCTGACTTCGGCCTCAACCCCTCCACCGACGGCCAGATCATCCGGTGCGTATTCCCCGAGCTCACCGAGGAGCGGCGCAAGGAGTACATCAAGCTCGCCAAGGCGCGCGCGGAGGACGCACGTATCGCGGTCCGCAACGTCCGACGCGATGCCAAGGACTCGCTCCAGAAGCTGGTCGACGACGGCGACATCGGCCAGGACGAGCACGACCGTGCCGCCAAGCAGCTCGAGGAGCTGACCGGGCGGCACGTCGGTCGGATCGACGAGCTGCTCGAGCACAAGGAGCAGGACCTGCTCGAGGTCTGAGGCCACCCTTGAGTGCCCAACCCGCCCCAGAAGAGCCTGCCGGTGACGCCGGCCCTCCCGTGACGGCCCTGCCGCCCGACCGACGGAAGGTGGGTGGCCGCGACCTACCCGTCGCCATCGCGGTCGGGGTCGTCCTCGCCGCGGCGTTCCTGCTGACCACCTTCCTCACGCCGCTGGGTTTCACCATCCTCGTCGGTGTGCTCGTGTTGATCGCCGTGTTCGAGGCGGGCGCGGTGTTCACCGACGCGGGCTGGCCCGTGGCACGTCCGGTGCTGACGGCCACCGCCATCGTCGCCCTGGCAGGCACCTACGAGCTCGGACTCGAGGGACAGGTCCTGGGCCTGGCCGTCCTGTTGCTCGGTGCGGTGGCGTGGGAGCTCGCTGACCCGCACCGGCACGACGTCGTGCGCAACATCGCCGGCACCGTCCTGCTGGGTCTGTGGGTACCCATGCTGGCGTCGTTCGCCATCTTGCTCATCACCCGACCGGTCGATGCGGCGGCTGCCGTGCTGGCGGTCGTCGGGGCGGCGATCGTGTCCGACATCGGGGCGTTCGCCGTCGGCGTGACCATCGGCCGCCACCGGATCGCCCCCACGATCAGCCCCAACAAGACCTGGGAGGGACTGATCGGCGGGCTGTTCCTCGCCGTCTTGCTCGCCGTGGCGGTGCTGCCCAACGTGGGTGAGCTGTTCGACGTCCCGACCGCCGTGCTGCTCGCCGTGGCCGGGGGGCTCGCCGGCTTCACCGGGGATCTGGCGGAGTCGATGGTGAAGCGCGACCTCGGCGTGAAGGACCTCGGCACGATCCTGCCGGGACACGGCGGCGTGCTCGACCGCGTCGACGGGATCCTGTTCGCGCTCCCCGTCGGCTACTACGTCCTCGAGCTGATGGGCCGCTAGTGCCGACCGTCGACCCGTACGCGCTGGACCGGTCCGGCCTCGAGACGTTGCTCGAGGAGCTGGGTGAACCGGCGTACCGCGGCCGGCAGGTGCACGCGTGGCTCGTGCGGGGCATCGACGATCCGGCGGAGATGACCGACGTCCCCAGCGCGCTGCGCCCCGAGCTGGCCGCGCGCTTCCTGCCCGCCCGCCCCGAGCTCGTCAGCCACGTGGTGACCGATGAGGGCCGTACCCACAAGCTGTTGCTGCGGTTCGACGACGGCGAGGCCATCGAGACCGTCCTCATGCTCTATCCCGGTCGTGCCACGGTGTGCGTGTCCAGCCAGGCGGGCTGCGCGCTGGGGTGTCCCTTCTGTGCGACCGGGCAGGCGGGACTGCGTCGGCAGCTCATCTCCGGCGAGATCGTCCGACAGGTGGTGGTGGCCGACGCCGCCCTCCGGACCGGCCGCCTGTTCGACCAGGACCTGCCGGAGGTCGGTCGCGCCGACCGCGTCACCAACGTCGTGTTCATGGGCATGGGAGAGCCGCTCGCGAACCTCGATGCGACCATCGCCGCGATCGAGTGGTTGCACGATCCCGAGGGGTTCGACCTCGGAGCGCGGAGCATCACCGTCTCGACCGTCGGACTGGTCCCCGGGATGCGTCGTCTCGCGGACCTCGGCATCCCCGTCACGCTCGCCGTCTCGTTGCACGCCGCCAACGATCGGCTCCGCGATGACCTCGTGCCGATCAACCGCACCCATCCCATCGCCGAGGTCATCGACGCCGCACGTGCGTACCGTGCCGCGACCAACCGCCGCGTCACCTTCGAGTGGTGCCTGATCGGAGACGTCAACGACTCCATCCGGGACGCGCACGAACTGGCGGAGCTCGCCCGGTCGTTGCGAGCGCACGTCAACGTGATCCCCATGAACCCCACTCCGGGCGTCGTGTGGCGCGAGCCGTCGCTCGCGCGCACCGAGGCCTTCATCGGTGAGCTGGAACGGCGGGGCGTCAACGTCACGCTGCGCGACACCCGTGGGCGCGACGCCGACGCGGCCTGCGGTCAGCTGCTGGCCCGGTACCACCTCGGTGACGGCCGCCGTCTGCCCGTCGCGGTGGGGGCGGCGGAGCGGGTCGACGCGTGGCGCACCGACGCGACTGACGTCGCCCCAACGTGAACCGCGATGCGCGCCGACGGGTCGTGCTGCTGGGCGCCACCGGCTCCATCGGCACGCAGGCACTGGACGTCATCCGCGCACATCCCGGCCGCTTCGAGGTCCTCGCGCTCGCAGCGGGAACCGACGCCCGTGCGCTCGCCCAGCAGGCCGAGGAGTTCGGGGTCACTCAGCTCGCGGTGGCGGACGCGGACGCGGCTCGTTCCCTGCGGGAGCGCCTCCCCGATGCGGTGGTCCGCGACGGCGCCGCCGGCATCGCCGAGATCGCCGCGCTACCAGACGCCGACGTCGTCCTCAACGCCGTCACGGGCGCCCGCGGACTCGCTCCGACGCTGGCTGCCCTCGGCGCCGGTCACGTCGTCGCGCTGGCCAACAAGGAGAGCCTGATCGTCGGCGGCGACCTGGTGATCGCGGCGGCGGAGCAGGCTGGGGGACGTGACCGACAGCTCGTCCCCGTCGACAGCGAGCACTCCGCGATCGCCCAATGCCTGCGCAGCGGAGCCGCGTCCGAGATCGGCCGGGTCGTGCTCACCGCCTCGGGAGGACCCTTCCGTGGACGCACCCGCGAGGATCTGGCCGGCGTCACCGTCGCCGAGGCCCTCGCCCACCCGACGTGGGACATGGGACCGGTCATCACGGTCAACTCGGCGACGCTGATGAACAAGGGGCTCGAGCTGATCGAGGCCCACCTGCTGTTCGACCTGCCCTGGGACCGTCTGGACGTCGTGGTGCACCCGCAGTCGATCGTGCACTCCCTCGTGGAGTTCGTCGACGGCTCCACGATCGCCCAGCTGTCGCCTCCCGACATGCGTCTGCCGATCCAGCTCGCGCTGGCCTGGCCTGAGCGCCTGCCGCACGCCTTCGCCGCGATGGACTGGACCCGTGCCGAGACGCTGACCTTCGAGCCGGTCGACCGCACGACCTTCCGTGCACTGTCGCTGGCGGAGGAGGCGGGGCGGCGTGCGGGTACCTTCCCCTGCGTGCTCAACGCCGCCAACGAGCAGGCCGTCGACGCCTTCCTCGCGGGGCGGATCCGGTTGCCCCGCATCATCGACGTCGTCGAGGACGTGCTCGAGGCGCACGCCGCGGGGAACCCCCCCGCGCCCCGCGACGTCGATGACGTCGTGGCGGCCGATGGCTGGGCCCGCGCCGAAGCGGACCGACGACTGGAGGAGGGCACGCGGTGAGCAGCAGCCTCGCGATCGTCATCTTCCTCGTCGGCATCTTCGTGGTCGCCATCGGCCTGCACGAGTGGGGCCACTTCTGGACCGCTCGTCGCTTCGGCATGCGTGCCGACCGCTACTTCATCGGTTTCGGCCCCACGATCTGGTCCACCCGCTACGACGAGGCCGAGGTGGGGGTCAAGGCTCTCCCGTTCGGTGGCTTCGTCCGCATCAGCGGGATGTCGTTCGGCGACGATCGGCTCGCCCCCGTCAGCGATCACGTCCTGACTCCAGACGACGTCGCGGAGGACCGCCGCGCATCGGCATCACGGATGCGGATCGACGTGCTCGAGACGCCTGCCGTGCCGATGGAGACGTGGCGACGCGTCGGCGAGGAACTGGCCCGGCGGGGCGTCCCCGCCGACACCCGCACCGTCATCGTCGACCGCGCTCGTGCGGCGGCCGGTGACCACGCCACGGTCGACGAGGCCCGCGAAGCGATCGACACGGCGGCAGGGGCGATGCTCGACGACACCGGTCGAGTCGGCGATCTGCGGCACCGCGTGCTCCGTGGCGACGAGGGCCGGTTCTTCCACGACCGCCCCGCCTGGCAGCGCGCCATCGTCCTGGCATCCGGCTCCTTCATGCACTTCGTCCAGGCGATCGTGCTGCTGTTCGTCGGCTTCCTGCTGTTCGGTCAGGCCATCCCGCTGCCGGTCGTCGACGAGGTGCTACCGGACTCCCCAGCCGAGGAGGCCGGGCTGCAGACCGGCGATCGCATCGCCGCCGTCGAGGGCGTCGATGTCGAGGACTTCGAGACCGCGCGGGAGTTCATCCGTGGCAACGCCGGTGAACCTCTGACCTTCCGGGTCGTCCGCGACGGGCGCACGATCGACGTCATCGCGACGCCAGAGGCCAGCGAGGTCGATGGCGAGACGGTGGGACTGCTCGGGTTCGTCCCCGAGGCGGAGGACCGCCCGCTCGCTCCCGGCGACGCGTTGTACGAGACCTTCGTGGGCGACACCGGCGTGGTCACCCTCAGCCGCGAGACGTTCCTTGCGCTCGGGCGTGTCTTCGGCCCCGACGGGCTCGGCCAGCTGTTCGGCCAGGTCACGGGCGAGCAGGAGCGCGGCATCGAAGGTGCGGCATCGCCGATCGGTCTCGCACGGGCGGCCGGCGAGGGCAGCGCCGAGTTCGGGCCGTTGTTCCTGCTCCTGATCCTGGCCTCGATCAACGTGTTCGTGGGGATCTTCAACCTCGCCCCCCTGCCACCCCTTGATGGCGGCCACCTCGCCGTCCTCGGCATCGAGTCGGTCGTCAACGGCGTCCGCCGCGCCCGGGGCCGAGTGCCCGATTTCAAGCTCGATCCCCGTGCGATCGCAGCCGTCGCCGTGCCCGTGATCGTCGTGCTCGGTACCGTGTTCCTGGCGGTTGTCTGGCTCGACATCGTGCGACCCATCCAGCTGCCCTGATCTGCACGACACACGCCCTCCGACGCGAACCCCGAGGAGCCCGTGGTCACCAACCTGCCCATCGCCGCATCACCGGCGCAGCCGGACCAGCCCACGCCACCGCGGCGGCGGCCGACCCGCCAGGTCCGCCTGGGCCCGTTGACGATCGGCAGCGATGCACCCGTGACCGTGCAGTCCATGACGATCACGCCGACGCACGAGGTCGACGCCACGCTGCAGCAGATCGCCCAACTGCAGGCGGCCGGATGCGACATCGTGCGCGTCGCGTGCCCGCGCCAGGAGGACGCTGACGCGCTGGCCGCGATCGCCGAGCACAGTCGCATCCCCGTCGTCGCCGACATCCACTTCCAGTGGAAGTACGCCGTCGCCGCCATCGAGGCCGGCTGTGCGGGCGTTCGCATCAACCCCGGCAACATCAAGAAGCACGAGAAGGTCAAGCTCATCGGTGGGCTCGCCGACGACGCCGGCGTGGCGATCCGCATCGGCGTCAACGGAGGGTCGCTCGAGGACGAGGTGCTCGCGCGTTTCGGTGGCCCGACTCCCGAGGCCCTCGTCGAGTCGGCGCTGAACGAGGTGCGCCTCCTCGAGGACGTCGGGTTCCACAACACCAAGATCAGCGTGAAGCACAGCGACCCGTGGACGATGATCGAGGCCTACCGTCTCCTCGCCGAGCGCTGCGAGTACCCGCTCCACCTCGGCGTCACCGAGGCGGGGCCGCTGAAGACCGGGGCGATCAAGTCCGCGGTGGGGATCGGGGCGCTGCTCGCCGACGGGATCGGTGACACGATCCGCGTCTCGCTGTCCGCGGACCCCGTCGAGGAGGTGAAGGCGGGGATCGCCATCCTGGAGTCGCTCCACCTGCGGATCCCCGGCCTGAACGTCGTGTCGTGCCCCGCCTGCGGTCGCGCCGAGGTGGACGTGTTCACGCTCGCCGAGACGGTGCAGAACGAACTCGAGGGCATCGACGTGCCCCTCCGAGTCGCGGTCATGGGCTGCGTCGTCAACGGGCCCGGTGAGGCCCGTGAGGCCGACATCGGTGTCGCCGCCGGCAAGGGCAAGGGTCAGATCATCAAGCGTGGTGAGGTCATCGCGACCGTCCGTGAGGAGGACATCGTCGAGACCATCGTCCACTTCGCTCGCGAGATGGCCGACGAGATCCGCGCCGAGCGGGGCAGCGGGACCCCGGTGGTTTCGGCCTAGCGCAACGCCCGACCTCGTGGGGGCCGATGGCAGGGCCCACCGGGCCGTGGTAGGCTCCTTCCTGGCTTGGGGAGTGGGCCGTGGCGCCCACTTCCGCTGCGTTCGGGGCCGAACTCGCCCGGCGCGACAACTGGACGTCTCACGCGACGGCCGGCCCTCCAGGGCCGGCCGTTGAGCGCGAGCCAGAACGATCCCAGACGGAACGATGCGAGCAGGAGGAGGACGGTGAGCACGGAGGAACGCGGCGCTGACGAAGCGCTTCGCGACGCCGTCGCCGGGCTCGCCGAGCCCATCGTGCGCGCCGCCGGCACCGACCTCGAGGAGGTCGAGCTACGCGGTCAGCGCGGGAGCCGACTCGTGCGCATCGTCGTCGACCGCGATGGCGGCGTCGACGTGGACCTGATCACCGCGCTGTCCCGCGATCTGGGGGATGCCCTGGATGCCGAGGACCTCGTGGAAGGTCGTTACACGCTCGAGGTCAGCTCGCCCGGTGCGACCCGGCCGCTGCGGACCGGGCGGGACTTCGACCGCAACCGCGGTCGCCCCGTGCGGGTCAGCCGCCTCGGTCAGCCCGAGCTCACCGGAACCGTGATCACCGCAGACGACCGTGCCGTGACCCTCGAGGTCGACGGGGAGCACCTCGCCGTCCCCCTCGATGAGGTCGACCACGGCCGCGTGGTGCTGCCGTGGTGACGCCGAGGAGGAACACGACGTGAAGATCGACATCGAGGCGCTCCGCCAGATCGAGCGCGAGAAGGCCATCGACTTCATCACCGTCGTCGAGGCCTTCGAGACCGCGCTGGCGTCGGCGTACAAGCGCTCGCCGCACGCTGGAGGCGAGGAGGCACGCGTCGCCGTCGACCGCATCACCGGTGACGTGACGCTGTACGCGCAGGAACTCGACGACGACGGCAACGTCGTCAGCGAGTGGATCGAGGAGCCCAAGGACTTCGGCCGCATCGTGGCCCAGACCGCCAAGCAGGTCCTCCTCCAGCGCCTCCGGGAGGCGGAGCGGGAGGCTACCTACGGCGAGTACGTGGGTCGGGAGGGCGACATCATCTCCGGCGTGGTGAGCCAGCAGGGCAGCGTGACCCTCGTCGAGCTCGGACGCACCGAGGCGCTCCTGCCGTACAGCGAGCAGCTCCCCAACGAGCGCCTCGAGCACGGCGAGCACACCCGTGCGGTCGTGATCGAGGTCCGGCGTCAGCAGCGGGGCGCGCAGATCGTCGCCTCGCGTACCCACCCCGGCCTCGTCGTCGGTCTCTTCGCCCTCGAGGTGCCCGAGATCGAGGACGGCATCGTCGAGATCAAGGCCATCGCCCGGGAGGCGGGCCACCGCACGAAGATCGCGGTGAGCAGCAACGACCCCGACGTCGATCCCGTCGGGGCGTGTGTGGGCCCGCAGGGTCAGCGGGTGCGTGGCGTCATGAAGGAGCTGCACAACGAGGCCACGGAGAAGATCGACATCGTTCCGTGGGCGGACGACCCGGAGCAGCTGGTCGCGAACGCGCTGTCGCCGGCCAAGGTCAGCAACGTCTACCTGTACCCCGAGGACGCGACCGCCCTGGTCGTCGTGCCCGACTACCAGCTGTCGCTGGCGATCGGTCGCGAGGGCCAGAACGCCCGCCTCGCGGCCCGGATGACCGGCTGGCGCATCGACATCCGCAGCGAGGCGCAGTTCGAGGAGGAGCAACGAGCGTTCCAGGAGGCGTTCGAGAAGGGCCTCGTGGACGAGTACGGCAACCCGCTGAACGACGAAGGGGTCGCGGCCGTGGCCGCTGCCCAGGAGCGCGCCGCGGAGGCGCGCCAGAGAGCCATCGACGAGGGCGAGAGCGGCGAGGACGCTGCCGAGAGCGCGTGAGATGGGACACAGGAACGTGACGAGGTGGATGCACAGGTACCATCGGATGAGCACGTGCCCCAGCGCACGTGCGTCGGCTGCCGTCGTCAGCGTCCACGGACCGAGCTGCTCCGCGTCGCGCGGACGCCGCACGGAGCCCGCGTCGACGACGAGCGGCTCGAGGGCCGCGGTGCGTACATCTGTCCCGATCCCGACTGCGTCGCAGCGGCTCGACGCCGTGGCGGAGCCGCGCTGGCACGCGCTCTGCGCGTGCGGACCGACGAGGTCGCGAGCGCGCTCGACGAGCTGACCCGGCGCGTCGGTCGAGGGACCAAGGAGCGAGAAGCGTGAGCAACAAGGTTCGTGTGTACGAGTTGTCAAGGGCCACTGGCCTCGACAACAAGGACGTCCTGCGCCGTCTCAAGGATCTCGGCATCGACGCCAAGTCCCACTCCTCGTCCATCACCGAGGGGGAGGCGCAGCAGTTCAGGGAGTCCCTGGGCAAGTCCCAGGCCGAGCGCGACGCCGAGGACGAGGCGCGCCGACGCAAGGAGCAGGAGGAGCTCGAGCGGTTCAAGAACGTCGCCGAGGTCGCACCGCCCGAGCGCAAGAAGGCCGCCAAGGTCCTGCCGCCCCACCTCCGCAAGCTGCAAGAGCAGGAGGCGGCGGCCACCCTCGAGGCCGACGAGCAGGCCCCCGCTGCGCAGGCCGAGGCCGACGAGCTCGTCGCCGAAGCGACCGCCGAGCCTGCCACGGCTGCCGAGGTCGACGCGGACACCGAGGGTGGCACGGCCGACGCCGGCCCACGGATGCCCGGCGCTCCGTCGCCCGCATCGGACGAGACGCCGATGCGCCCCCAAGCGGCTGGACGGATGCCGGGCGCGCCGCCGCCCCCGACGGTGACCGGTGCCACGCCTCGGCCACGGCGCGTGCAAGAGCCGACCCTGCCCAAGGAGGGCTCCGGCAAGCGCGCCATCCCCCCGCCGCTGCGACCCGCTCCGCCGACCCGCCAGCCGGCCGCCCGCCGTGGCCCTCCCCCTGGCGACGCCGGACGCGGTCGCCCCGGCGGACCTGCCTCGCCGTACCGACAGCCCGTGGGTCGAGGCCGGCCGACGACCGGTCAGCCGACACCGGGAGGTCCGCCCCCACCGCCCCAGCAGCAGCCCGGTCGCGGCGCCCCGCCGCGCACCGGCCCGGGCGGCCCAGGACGCAAGCGCCGTCGCAAGGAACGCACCACGCCGGAGGAGCAGGAGCTCGACCGTCGTCCGACGCGTCGCGACATCCCGCTCGAGGAGCAGATCAAGGCCGAGCGGGTCGAGATCCTGTCCGGGATCACCGTCGGTGAACTCGCCGACAAGCTCGGCGTGCCCGGCGCGGCGATCGTCAAGAAGCTGTTCGAGATGGGCGAGATGGCGACGGTGCAGCAGACCCTGCCCGACGACACCGTCGAGATCCTGGGTGCGGAGCTGGGCTTCGAGGTGTACTTCATGTCCCAGGCGGAGGCCGAGTTCGGTGTCGAGGAGCCCGAGGATCCCGAGGTGCTCCAGCCACGACCGCCGGTCGTGACCGTGATGGGCCACGTGGATCACGGCAAGACCCTGCTGCTCGACGCGATCCGCGAAGCCGACGTCGTCTCGGGCGAGGCCGGCGGCATCACCCAGCACATCGGTGCGTACCAGGTCCAGCACGATGGACGCCTGGTGACCTTCATCGACACCCCGGGGCACGAGGCTTTCACCGCCATGCGTGCCCGTGGTGCCCAGGTCACCGATGTCGTCGTGCTGGTCGTCGCGGCCAACGATGGCGTCATGCCCCAGACCATCGAGGCCATCAACCACGCCAAGGCGGCAGGCGTGCCCATCATCGTGGCCATCAACAAGATGGACCTGGACAGTGCCGACCCGGACAAGGTGAAGGGTCAGCTGACCGAGTACGAGCTCGTCGCCGAGGATTACGGCGGCGAGACCCCGACCGTGCCGGTGTCCGCCAAGGCGAGGATGGGCATCGAGGACCTGCTCGAGATCATCCTCCTGCAGGCGGACCTGCTCGAGCTCGAGGCCAACCCGAACAAGCCCGCGCGTGGCCGCGTCGTCGAGGCACACCTCGACAAGGGGCGCGGACCCGTCGCCACCCTGCTGGTCGAGGCCGGGACGTTGCGTCCAGGCGTGATCCTGGTGGCTGGTGTCGCCGACGGGCGCATCCGGGCCATGTTCGACGAGGACGGCCAGGAGGTCGAGGAGGCGCCGCCCGGCACTCCGGTGCAGATCCTGGGGATGAACGACGTCCCGGAAGCGGGCGACCAGTTCCGCGTGGTCGACTCGGAACGCAACGCTCGCGACATCGCCGAGCGTCGCTCGAGCCGGGCACGGCGAGCGGGACTCGCCGAGCAGGCACGCCCGAAGACGCTCGAGGATCTCACGGCCGAGGTCGCCGCCGGCGAGAAGGCCACCCTGAACGTGATGATCAAGGCCGACGTGTCGGGCTCGGCGGAGGCGCTCGAGAGCTCGCTGATGAAGCTCGAGCTCGCCGAGGTCATGGTCAACGTCGTCAGCAAGGGCGTCGGTGCGGTGAACAAGTCGGACGTGATGCTCGCCGAGACGTCGGACGCGATCATCGTCGCGTTCAACGTCCGCCCCGACGCGAACGCCCGCGAGGAGATCGCTCGCGCCGGCGTCGATCTGCGCACCTACTCGGTCATCTACGAGGCCATCGAGGACATCGAGCGCGCCGTCAAGGGCCTGCTCGCTCCCGAGTTCCGGGAGCAGGTCATCGGCGAGGCCGAGGTCCGCGAGATCTTCAAGGTCCCGAAGGCCGGGTTCGTGTTCGGATGCATGGTCACGAACGGCGTCGTGCGTCGGGAGGCCGGCGTACGCGTCATCCGGGATGGCGTCGTCGTCGCCGAGGACACGATGTCGTCGCTGCGCCGCTTCAAGGACGACGTCAAGGAGGTGTCGCAGGGCTACGAGTGCGGCATCGGCTTGAACTCGTTCCAGGACGTGAAGGAAGGCGACGTCCTCGAGGCGTACGAGACGGTCGAGGTCGAGCGGGAGTGACCCGACGGTGGCATCCGACGGAACGGTGTTCGTCGGGGTAGCGCGTGTCGAGCTGCGCTTCCCTGGGGTGGGCTCGCTGAAGGGCAAGCGTGCGGTCCTGAACAAGGCGCGCGCGGGACTGCAGCGCACGCTCGACTGCTCCGTCGCCGAGGTCGGGGCACAAGACCTGTGGCAGCGCACCGTCCTCGGCGTGACCGTTGCCGCCTCGAGCGAGATGGGAGCCGATCGAGTTCTGGACCGCATCGTGCCCGTGCTGGAGCGCGACCCGCGTCTCGAGGTGATCCGCATCGACAGCTACATCGAGAGCTGGAACGGAGAGGGACCGTGACCAAACGCGGCGCCAACCCACGCGTCACCGAGTCGGTGAAGGAAGCCATCGCGTCGATCCTCGAGACCGAGATCGCCGATCCCCGCCTGCGGCTGGTGACGGTCACGGACGTGCACCTCACGCACGACCTGAGCCACGCGACGGTCTACTACACGACCGTCGACCCGTCGCTCGTGTCCGGCGATGTGCGCCGTTCCGGGGGCGATCGACTCGCCGACGACGAGACGGTCGCCGAAGGTCTGGAGAGTGCCGCGCCCCGGATCCGGTCCCTGCTCGGGCGCCAGGTCCGACTGCGCCAGACCCCCGAGCTGCACTTCCGGTCCGATCCCGTCGCGGCGAGCGCCGGTCGCGTCGAGGCCCTGCTGCGTGAGGTCCGGGCGCGGTCCGGCGAGACCGACGAGACCCACGAGACCGACGGGGCCGAGATGGGCCCGGAGGGCGAGGAGGAGTGAACTGGCTCGAAGCGGTTCCCGACGAAAGCTGGAGCGGCGCCCTCGCGGCGCTCCAAC
The DNA here is from genome assembly GCA_019347575.1 of Actinomycetota bacterium. Classification (NCBI taxonomy): domain Bacteria; kingdom Bacillati; phylum Actinomycetota; species Actinomycetota bacterium. Next base: position 128,552 of record JAHWKY010000013.1, read on the forward strand.
GGGCGCGGGCGTCCGATCAGCAGGTGGCGCTCGCCTGCCACGTCGAACCGGACGGCGACGCGCTCGGATCGATGCTGGCGATGTACCTGGTGCTACGTCGGGCGGGCTTCGACGTCATCGCGTCCTGGGGTAGCGAGCCCTTCACGATCCCTTCCTCGTACGCGTTCCTGCCCGCGATCGAGCACGTGCGCCCTCCCGACGCGTTCCCCGCGGCCCCCGCGGTGATGGTCACCTTCGATGCCGCCAGCTACGACCGCCTCGGTGTGCTCGCCGATGCCGCACGCGAGGCTGAGACGCTCATCGTGTTCGACCACCACGCATCGGGTGAGGACTTCGGCGACGTGCGCCTGGTGGCTGGTGGGGCCGCCGCGACGGTCATGCTCGTGGCCGAGTTCCTGCGCCGTATCGGCGAACCCCTCGATCGCGACCTCGCTGCGTGTCTGTACACGGGTCTGGTGACCGACACCGGTCGGTTCCAGTACAGCTCCACCGATCCGTCCGCGATGGAGCTCGGCGGCCGCCTGCTGGAGACCGGCATCGAACACGAGGAGCTCTCGCGGCGCATCTACGAGACCCACCCGTTCGGCTACCTCGGTCTGCTCTCCGTGGTGACCGCTCGGGCGCAGCTCGACGAGTCGACCGGCCTGCTCGACTCGTACGTGACACAGGACGACCTGGCCGACAACTCCCTCGAGTTCGAGCACACGGAACCGCTCGTCGATGTGCTGCGGTCGGTCGAACGTGCGCGGGTCGCCCTGTTGCTGAAGGAGGCCGCCGACGGGACCTGGCGGGTCTCGCTGCGGTCGAAGGGCGCGGTCGACGTCGGTGCGCTGGCGGCGGCCCTCGGTGGTGGAGGCCACGGCTTCTCTGCCGGGTTCACCAGCTCGGATCCCCCTGAAGAGGTGGTCGCCACCGTCCGGGAGCGACTCACACCGTGAGCCGCCGCCGTGGGACCGATCGTCACACTGGTGTCCTCGTCGTCGACAAGCCGGCAGGCGTCACCTCGCACGACGTGGTCGACGAGGTCAGGCGCGCGGCGGGACAGCGTCGGGTGGGCCACACGGGCACGCTCGATCCCGGGGCGACCGGCATCCTCGTCGTGTGCCTCGGTAAGGCGACCCGCATCGCGCGGTTCCTCCAGGAAGGGGCCAAGACCTACACCACCACCGTTCGGTTCGGTGTCGAGACGACGACCCAGGACGCGGGGGGAGACATCGTCACCGAGCGTCCTGCGGAGCACCTGACCCGCGAGGACATCGAGTCGGCGCTCGGGCGCTTCCGCGGCGAGATCGAGCAGGTCCCGCCGATGGTGTCCGCCATCAAGGTCGGAGGCGAGCGGCTGCACGAGAAGGCCAGGCGGGGCGAGGAGATCGAGCGTGAGTCGCGGCCGGTGACGATCCACGAGCTGTCGCTCGACGCGTTCCGCTCCGGATCGACACCCGAAGCGGATCTCACGGTCAGCTGTTCGGCCGGTACCTACGTCAGGACGCTGGGGCACGATCTGGGACGGGCACTCGGGGTCGGGGCGCACCTGAGCTCGCTGCGACGGACACGCAACGCCGGCTTCGACGGCGGCGATGCCCACTCGCTCGAGGTCGTGCTCGAGCACGGTGAGCGCGGGGCGTTCGGTGACCTCGTGCTCCCCGTGCATCGCGCGCTCGACACGCTCGACGAGGTCACGGTCGAGGTGGAGGGTGCCCGCGCCGTCGCCACCGGTCGGTCACTGCCGGCCCAGGGTTCCCCCGCCCCGTACCGCGTCACCTACCGTGGTCGCCTGCTCGCGGTGTACCGCGACGATGGTGAGGAGGGACGGCCAGAGGTCGTGCTCATCACCCCGAAGGACCTGGCGGACCAGCCCGCTGACGGAGAGGAGCAACGGTCGTGACGGTCGTGGCCGACGTCTCCGAACTGCCACCGCAACCCTCGGTCGTCACGATCGGGTTCTTCGACGGCGTGCACCGTGGTCACCAGGCGATCGTGGGCCGGGCCGTCGAGGAAGCCCGCCGTAGCGATCGACGCCCCGTCGCCGTGACTTTCGACCGTCACCCACAGGAGGTGCTGGCTCCCGGGTCACAGCCCCGCTACCTGATGTCGCTCGAACGTCGCGTCCACGCCCTGCTGGGGCTGGGTCTCGACGCCATACTCGTGCAGCCGTTCACGCTGGAGTTCTCGCGGTGGGAACCCCAGCGCTTCGTGGCGGAGATCCTCACGCAGGGTCTCGCGGCCGAACACGTCATCGTCGGTGCCAACTTCCGCTTCGGGCACAAGGCCGAAGGCACCGTCGAGGACCTGCGCGAACACGGCTCGTTCACGGTCGAGGCGGTCGATCTCGAGGTCGAGGACGGCGCCCCGATCTCGTCCACACGGATCCGGCGCCTCCTCGACGGACCGGGAGACGTGACCGAGGTCACGGCTGCGCTCGGTCGTCCCTACTGGCTCGACGGCACGGTCATCCGTGGGGAGGGACGCGGACGCACGATCGGCATCCCGACCGCGAACATCGAGGTCGACCACCGCCTGCAGGTGCCGGCGAACGGCGTGTACGCCGCGTGGGCCGAGATCGACGTCGAAGCGACCGAACGGTGGGCCTCCGTGGTGAACATCGGCACGCGTCCGACGTTCGGGGGCGAGCACGTCACGATCGAGGCGCACCTGCTCGACCGCAAGGACCACGACCTGTACGGACGCCACCTCGCGCTGGGCTTCACCCACCGACTGCGGGACGAACAGCGCTTCCCCGACGCCAACGCGCTGGTCGAGCAGATCCACGCCGACATCGCGGAGTGTCGCCGACTGATGAGCGTCGATGCCGTCTGATGATCGGGTGCTCGGGCAGTGAAGCGGTAGGACCACGTGGACGGGAGAGTTGCAGCGGTCACGGCGCACGTCATCCTACGCTGGCGGCGTAGGTGTCGTGCGGCGTCGGAGTTGGTGTGGCAACGATCCTCGTGGTCGAGGACGATCCCGCGGTCTCGAGCATGCTCGAGATGACGCTCGCCGTGGAGGGCTTCGAGACCGAGATCCTCAGCGACGGTACAGCCGCGCTGGCGCGGCTGGACGACGAACCCCCTGACCTGGTCATCCTGGACATCATGATGCCGGGCGCCAACGGCTACACGGTCCTGGAGGCCCTTCGCGGACGCGAGGCATGGGAGGACGTCCCGGTGATCATGGCGACCGCGCTCTCCGGAGACGAGGACGTGTGGCGGGGATGGTCGGCCGGGGCCGACTACTACCTGTCCAAGCCCTTCAGCCTCGACCACCTGCGCTCGGTCGTGCTGCGGCTGCTCTCCGGGGAGACCCCTCTGCCGTGACGGCCGTTTGCCGGGGGAGTGCGGGCCTGTCACACTACCGAGAGCCGATCCATCCGGATCGTGCTCGAACCGTGCTCGTTCGGGCGTCGGGTCCTCTCCCAGCACACGGCTCCGCGCCGTGCGCAGGACGACCCCGGGTGACTCCGTCACCGCCCGGCGACGCAGGGACGCAGGAGTGCACGCCGTGGCAGCAACCCTCCCCGACGAACGGTCGGAGATCGTCGCCAAGTTCGCCCGCAGCGAGGGCGACACCGGCTCTCCCGAGGTCCAGGTCGCGCTGCTGACCAAGCGCATCGACCACCTCACGGAGCACCTCAAGGAACACAAGCACGACCACCACTCGCGTCGTGGTCTGCTCCAGATGGTGGGGCGCCGCCGCCGGCTGCTGAACTACCTGCGCGACAAGGACATCGAGCGCTACCGCGCGCTCATCGCGGAGCTGGGTCTGCGTCGCTGAGACCACGAGGCCGGGACACGTCCTGGCTTCGTCACGATCCAACCCCGCACACAACTGAAGAGCGGACCGTCACGGGCGCCGGCCGTCGGTGATCAGTGGTGGTGGGGGGGGGCTCCCCGCCCCCACCACTGGGCCACCGGCACAGCCCGCCCCGCCGGGCTCCGCCCAGGAGTACCCACCGATGGGGAAGCTCGG